>NZ_PIZH01000245.1 GCF_002835825.1 Methanoregula sp.
GTTCTTCCATCATGTGCGGGATATCCGAACGATCAAAGCGGATGTCCATCCCTGCCGGGCATCCGGGTTCGATCATACCCTTGATGCGGATCCCATGCACGGGGGGGAGCGCCTTGCAGGATGCCTGACCGGTTCGCAGTTTTATACGGAATGTTACGGGAATGATTTCACGCTTGAGAACATCTGTCCTCTCGGGCAGGTGCAGGAGGAGCCGTTTATCGCCCGCTGCTGCCGGTCCGAGCGCGAGGGTCCCTGCACCTGGAACGGGAAGACCGGTGTGGTGGTCCACTGGGGGGCGAGTCCCGCAAAGATTGCACATGCGGTTAATGACCTTGTTGTACGGTGGAGGGCGCGATGAAAAGGATCGCTGTTGTGGAAGGTGACGGGATCGGGCGTGAGGTCATCCCGGTTGCCCGCAGGGCGCTTGAGGCCCTCCACCCCGAGTATGAGTTTTTCCCGGTCGAGGTTGGGTATGGGAAGTGGGAGCAGACCGGATGTCCCTGTGCCGACCGGGAGATAGACGAACTCAAAACCGCCGATGCCGTCCTGTTCGGGGCGGTCACTACACCCCCGATGAAAGATTACCAGAGTGTCGTCCTGAGAATCAGGAAGGCGCTCGACCTGTATGCAAACCTGCGCCCGGTCAAAGGCAATGGCTTCGATATCATGATAGTCAGGGAAAACACGGAGGGCCTGTACTCGGGGATCGAGGAATTCTTTCACGACCGTGCAACAACCCTCCGGGTCGTGACCCGGGCCGGCAGCGAACGGATTGTCCGGTCAGCGATCCGGCTCGTGCAGGAACGAAAGGGGCACCTGACCATCGGCCACAAGGCCAATGTCCTCAAATCGGATGTCCTCTTCCGGGATGTCTGCACCAGCGAAGCGAAAAAGGCCGGCATCGTTTTTAATGACCGGTTCATTGATGCCCTTGCGCTGGACCTCCTCCAGCACCCGGCCGCGTATGACGTGGTCGTGACGACCAATATCTTTGGCGATATCCTCTCGGATGTTGCCTCGTATCTTGTCGGCGGTCTTGGTCTTGCGCCGAGTGCGAATATCGGTGACCGGTATGCCCTCTTTGAACCCGTTCACGGGAGCGCGCCGGATATTGCGGGGAAGAACATCGCAAACCCGGTTGCTGCACTGAGGAGTGCCGCGATGCTCCTTTCGTACCTCGGTGACCGCAACGGGGCGTCCCGCATTGAAGCATCACTTGAGCGCGTCCTTTCCCAAGGAATCCGCACCCGGGATCTCGGGGGATCTGCCGGCACGCGGGAGTTTGGGGATGCCGTTCTCCGGGAGATCTGCGGTGAATAACCGGCATTCCGGCGTTTCGTTTCCCCTCCCTGGTTCTGGGAAAATCCGTAAGATATTCAAACCCGCCGGAAAGACTATTCTGATCAGGAGTTGCTGGCTATAATGGCGGATATGGTTACGCTGGTCTTTTCCATCCCCGTTCTTATCCTGATCGCTCGGATTGTTGAGGCGGCGCTGGAAACCCTGCGTACTATCTATGTAAGCAAAGGCCATGCAAACCTTTCTGCCTGTGTCGGCATTGTCAAGACCGGGATCTGGCTGATCTCCACCGGCCTTGTCTTAACCAACCTGAACGATTACTGGAACCTCTTTGCGTATCTTGCCGGGTATGGTATTGGCACGCTCCTTGGCATGCAGATCGAGAACATGATCTCGATAGGTCATGTCATTGTCCGGCTGATCACTCCGGGCGACCCCCAGCCGGTCATCGCCAACCTTGCCACTCTCGGGTACGGGATGACCCGGATCGAGGGTCAGGGAAGTTTTTCAACAGTCACCATCATCTTCATGATTGTCCCGAGGACCGAACTGGGGCGGCTGCTGGGCGTTATCTCAAAGGACTATCCTGATATCCTCTATACCATTGAGGATGTCCGGAATATCAAGGACGGTGCACGGATCTTCTACAAAGATCCCCGGCGCAGGATCCTCGGGTTTTTCGGGCTCTGAAACCGGCAGCGGGCACCTGCGGTGCCGCGATCCATACCTCTATTATCCGGGTGCTCCATGATTTTTGCAGGAGCGAAGAACCATTATGCATTCTCCTGGAGAAAACGAGGGTACGATACCTGTTTTCACTGTCCGGACCGGGGGTGTCGAAAACCTCCCCAGGGTGATCCGGTCTGACGATGAGTGGAAAAATCTCCTCTCTCCTGAACAGTTCGAGGTGGCGAGGAAGAAAGGGACTGAATATGCGTTCACCGGGAAATACCATGCCTGCAAAGAACCGGGGATCTATGCCTGTGCCTGTTGCGGGACCGACCTGTTCGACGCGAAAGCCAAATTCGATTCCGGTACCGGCTGGCCGAGCTTTTCCTCTCCCGTATCGGAACTGAATGTACAGACCCGGCCGGACCTGTCGGGAGGCATGGCCCGGATCGAAGTCCTCTGTGCCCGGTGCAATGCCCATCTCGGTCACGTATTCGATGACGGACCAGCCCCCACCGGAAAACGGTACTGCATGAACTCAGCTGCACTGGTCCTGAAGAAACCGTAAAAAAAGGGGTTTAATATCAGTCATCTTCCCGTCGTTTCCAGACGTGGAGGACCCAGAGCAGGGAGACGAGCGTTGCGATTACTGTTGTTGCGACAAGCATCGGAATATACCACCATTGTGCGCCCATGGTCCCGTCCATAACCCCGCTACCGGCAATGGTTGCGATGGTATTGGGGACCAGGGCAGCGGTGCCGAGAACTGTCAGGTATGCCGTCACGAGAGCGAACCGGTTGTTCATCGTCTGGAGCTGGTTGTTGTAGATGCTCTGCATCACCTCAAGACCGGAGGAAAGTACGTTTGACATCTGCTCGGAGAGTTCGATATGACGGTCGATATTGTCCGAGAGGATACCGATCCTTCCTAACAGTTTCTCGTCGTTGGTGATCAGGTCGGCGTCTCCGTACCGGAGCGAGTCCACCACGTCCTTTGTTGCCCAGAGCACGTTTAAGTAATCGATTAAGACATGTTTCATCCGGTAGATATCGTGGGCAACCTTCTTCTTCGCAACCTTCTCCTCGATCAGGGATTTGCTGATTGTATCCCCATGCATCTCGATCTCGCGTAAATACTCGAAGTTCCGGTCATTGTTCTCGTCAATGATCCGCTCCAGCGTAAGGGTAATTTTATCGGGAGTATTTTCCGCAGCAACCCGTTTGAAGAACTGTTGCGCATAACGCGAGAACCGCAACAGCCGGTTGATCTGGTCGGAGTGGACGGTGAGGACGAGGTTGTCGCGGATCAGGACAAACAACGGGTGGATGGTCATCGTCTCGCCTTTGACCGTGACCGAGGGCAGCATGATGCCGAGCTCCGTGTCGTAATCCTCGTACGCGGAAGAGAACCCTTGTGTCAGTTTTGTGATCGGGACGTTGGTAAAACCGTCCAGCTGGGCAAGCGGCTCGATCGCCTTGTCCTCGTCATGTATGCTGCTGTCGATCCAGGCGATGCTGGCAGACTGGGGG
>NZ_PIZH01000246.1 GCF_002835825.1 Methanoregula sp.
AGAAGTGCTTTGCCGCACCCGCCGGCCTTGCCATGGTCTCGGTGAGCCCGAAGGCCTGGGAACGCATGACGAAGAACCCGCCGTACTACCTCGACCTTGCGGCATACAAAAAGAGCGCGGGCGGCAAGCCCATGGAGACGCCGTACACCCCGGCCGTCCCGCTCTTCCTCGCCCTCCGCGAGGCCTGCCTCATTATCGAGGAGGAAGGCCTTCCCGCCCGGATTGCCCGGCACCAGAAGATGTCGAAGGCCGTCCAGGCAGCAGCAAAGGCATGGGGCCTCCCCCTCTTCCCGAAGATCGACAAGCTCCACGGCTATTCCTCGACCGTCACCGCCATCGAGTACCCGGCTGGCGTCAAGGATGACGACATGCGGGGCGCCGTCAAGAAGATGGGCATCCAGATCGCTGGCGGCCAGGACCACCTCAAGGGAAAGATCTTCCGCATCGGCAGCATGGGTGCTGTCGGTGCGCTGGAGATCCTCGCGACCCTTGCCGCTACCCAGCACGCGCTGAAGAAGTGTGGCTATACGCCCAAAGGCGACGGCGTTGGGGCCGCAGCCGAGGTGCTGGGATGAGAGTCGGTGTCGCAGACACCACCTTCTCACGCGTCAACATGGGAGCCATTGCTGTCGACGAGCTCAAGAAGCACGCCAGCGTGGCCATCGAGCGGGTGACGGTGCCGGGGATAAAAGACCTGCCCGTTGCCTGCAAGAAACTGATCGAAGAACGCCGGTGCGATATCGTCATGGCGCTGGGCATGCCCGGGGGCAAGGATAAGGACAAGATGTGCGCCCACGAGGCCTCGACCGGCCTCATCCAGTGCCAGCTCATGACGAACACGCACATCATCGAGGTCTTCGTCCACGAGGACGAGGCAAAGGACGACCGCGAGCTGGCATGGCTCATGGAGCAGCGGACCCGCGAGCACGCGGTCAATGCCTTGAAGCTCGTCCTGCACCCAAAAGACCTCGAGCGCCAGGCCGGCACCGGCCAGCGCCAGGGATTCGAGGACGCCGGACCGGCCCGCCGGTGATGCAATCACAAGAGTTTATGACCAACCAGACGAGATGATCTGCTATGTGTGATACCAACCCGATAAAACTGGGATTCGTTGTTGCGGAGTTCAACCGCGACATCACGTATATGATGGAGATCGAGGGCCGCGAACATGCGGCATTCCTCGGTGCAGAAGTGACCGAATGCATGTATGTCCCCGGCGCCTACGACATGCCGCTTGCGATCAAGAAACTGCTGACCGCAGGCAAGGTTGATGCGGTCGTGACTATCGGCTGCGTTATCGAGGGCGCGACCCAACACGACGAGATCGTGGTGCAGCACGCGGCCCGGAAGATTATCGACCTCTCCTTGGAGTTCGGCAAGCCCGTTGCGCTCGGCATCTCCGGCCCCGGCATGACCCGGCTTGAGGCCAACGAGCGGATCGACTACGCAAAGCGTGCCGTCGAGTCAGCCATCAAGATGGTCAAAAGGTTACGATGAAGCCGCTGTCGGCAAAGATTGCCGGCGTAACAGAATCGGCAACCATCGCGATCTCCAACAAGGCCAAGGCCATGCAGCGGCAGGGGATCGATGTCATCAGCCTCTCGATCGGAGAGCCCGACTTCGACACCCCGAAGCACATCACGGACGCCTGCATCGACGCCCTGAAGCGGGGCGAGACGCATTATGCGCCGAGCAACGGCATCCCTGAGCTGACGGGCGCCATCAGCGAGAAAATCGTCCGGGAGAACAAATTCCCCTGCACACCGCAGCAGGTGATCGTGGGCTGCGGCGCCAAGGACGCGATCTACGAGGCCTGCGAGGCCGTGCTGAACCCCGGCGACGAGACGATCATCCTCACGCCGGCCTGGGTCTCCTACGAGCCCTGCATCCAGATCGCCGGCGGAAAACCGGTCTTCCACGAAATAAACCCGAAAACCTTCCAGCTCGACGACTCTCTTCTCGAAAAGGTCAACAAAAATACCAAAATGATCATTGTCAACTCGCCCTCGAACCCCACGGGCGCGATCTTTGACAAAACGTCCATGCAGCTCATTGCCGACCTCTGCACGGACAACGACCTCTACGCCATGTCGGATGAGATCTACGAGAAGATGATCTACGGGAAAGAGCACCTCTCGCTTGCGGCTTTAGGCGACATGCACGAGCGGACCATCACCATCAACGGCTTCTCGCAGGCGTACGCGATGACCGGCTGGCGGCCCGGGTACGCGGTGGCCCCGAAGGAGATCATCACCGAGATGTCCAAGGTCCAGCAGCACTCCATCAGCCAGGTCACGACTTTTGCCATGTGGGGCGGGGTTGCAGCGCTCAAAGGCGACCAGTCCTGTGTTGAGCAGATGCGGCAGGAGTTCGACAAGCGGCGGAAGTACGTGATGGGCGAGCTTGCAGTAATGGGCTACGAGACGGCGCCGGCCGAGGGTGCGTTCTATGCTTTTGTACGGGTTGCGGGGGATGATATGGAAGTTGCGTCCCGGTGGCTGGACAAGGGGCACGTTGCTGCTACGCCGGGGAGTGCGTTCTATGCGCCGGGATGGATCCGGTTGTCGTACGCGGCTTCGATGGAGAAGCTGAAAGAGGCGATGGCGAGGATTAAGCGGGTGGGGTAAGAATCTGATCCATTTTCATCAACGTTTATCAATTGGAGAACATCATTCTGCTGCTGGCAATCCATGCACATAACAATATGATTGCGGCGGCACAAATCCCGGATTCTCCTCCTTAGGATCTATAGGGGTATCGAACTTCTTCAGGTTCTCAATTCCAATAGCGTACCCCTTGGATCGACCGGCAAAATAGGAGAAGAAATCTGCATCGTTGATACCCGCATGGTCCCGTGTCTGGTCCCAGAGTGCTGATGGATGATCCTCGATAATCCGGCTGATCTCAAACAGTGCCACGATCCTCTTTACCGGTGCAGAGGAGTAAATGAAGACCCGGTTGACCGAGCGGTTCCGGAATATCGCCTTCCGGAACTCGTACCGCTTCTCCCCCTCAAGAATGGATTTGACGTATTTTGGCTTAATTGACAGTAAAATGTCCATCGATTCCACCGAGGTTCTTAATGACGTTATAGTGCTCATCGCTTATCTGCATTATGGACTGCGGGGGGCCGTTAAAAATCCCGGATGCCAGTAATGTGGCCAGTTTCAGGGGATTTTTCAGATGGAAATGATGCCGGAAAAGGATCACCATAAGGGGTTTTTGGCTGGTTTCGATCTCTTCGTGTGTATACACGGTTCTCTTACCGACAAAACGGATGATCTCATTTGTATCGGTGAGCCCGGTGCGGACATCCTCGATAATCCCGATGGAAGTGAGTGACTGATCATCCTTTGACCGATAGAAAATGAGAATGTCACCGGCTTTAAGCTGCTTGATCCGCGAATGACTAAGATAGGCTTTCCTTATCGTGTTTCCTTCAACAATAAATTCCCCGGCATGCTCAAAGAGCATTGTCTGCCGCTCGCCATAAT
>NZ_PIZH01000247.1 GCF_002835825.1 Methanoregula sp.
GATTTACGCAGCGGTCGGGGCGCCCTTGCCCTCGATGGCTGCCTTGATCTGGGCCTGGAGCTGCTCGAACTTGCCCTGAAGGAGTTTCTCCTGTTTCTCCAGGGACTTGATGCGGAGCTCGAGGGTCTCGACTTTCTCGGCAAGCTTGGTGTTCACGACATCCTTCTTCTTCTGCATCATGACCGTGCCGACGCTCATGTACATGACCGCGTCTTCGGGCGAGTCCGCGATCTCTTCCTGTGCACGCTTTGCCTCGCGGACAGCCATCTCGAACTGCGCCTTCTGCTGGAGAATCGTCTGCAGCTGCTGCTGGACCTGCTGGAGCATGGCCAGCTGGTTCTGGACCTTGGGTGAGATATTGTTCATAGAAAAATCCTGCAGAGTATATCGGTGCCGGTGATAAAAAGCATTATTCCTTTGACACCACACCGGAAGCAGGGATTATTCCGCAGGTTTCTTTGCTATTCCGGTGACTTCGTCGGCGACATTAACGAGCCGCAAATACATGTTCAGCGCGGCGCGGAGCGAGGAGGTGTCCTGCGCCGTCACGGTGAGGACGAGTGTAGTGCTGCCTTCAAGCCGGCAGGTGATGGCCGACCGGGTATTCACCTCGTCTTCCAGTTCCGGCAGGAGCGACCGGTAAATACTTTCGGCGTGTTCGGAGGTGAACCGGAAAACGGCTTCGTGCTGCGGCATGGGTTGCCCTCTCCGGATTATTGGTGAAAAAGAGATATAGATATGTCCCGGGGTTTCGGGACAGTGCTTACCGGGCTTTCAGTTCCTTGATCGCCGCGCCCCGTTCCTTGAACAGGATCCGGTGACCACAGTAGGGGCACCGGACATTAACGTCGATCTCGACTTTCTGCTTGCACCGTGCACACTTGTAGGTACTTGCCATACGTGTATTACCGGTTATTTCCTGATCTCTTCAACCGTTCGGTCGATCGCACGCTGGGCGATCTTCATGGTCGGGGTTATCGGCTGGTACGTACCGCCGGCGAACTTGTACCCGCACTTGCGGCATTCCCAGATGCCTGTTCCGACACGGCTGACGGACTGCATGTCGCACTTGGGGCAGTTGTGGAGAGCGCGCGAAATCTTCTCGATATCGGTTACCCGCTTCCGTACGAACCTGCCATACCGGCAGCCGAACCGCCCGGCGCTGCCGGTCACTTTTCCCTTTGCCTTGTGAGTTGTTGATTTTGCCATGATGGATACCCACTGATCTGTCTTGTTTTATTTGACGTCTGTGCTAATATACTTGATTGAGGATCCTGACCTGCCCCTCGCCCTTGGTGAGTTTGTTGATCAGGTCGTAGAACTCGCCCTGGATACCCGCGGGGATACGCACCACGCAGACCCACGAGCCGTCCTTTAACCACTCGTCCTTCTCCATGGTTGCTGCCGCAGCAATGTCGCCGTACGAGCGCGCCGCAAAGTCCGGAGGGATCTTGATCGCAAGCCGGAGTTCCTCGAACCGTATGGGGAGGAGCGGGCGCAGGGCTTTCACCGTCTCCTTTACCTGCTCTTCCACATGCTTGAACGGGTCGATATTCACCCGTGCCTCTTCCATCGCGCGCTCGATACGTGCCGGGGGATGGGGGTGGCCGTCCTGCGGGTTGACGGCATTCCTTGAGATAAAGGTGATGACCTGCCGGCGTTTCTCCTCCACCATCTGCTTGCGCTGGTCCGCAGTCAGGTGGATCTCTCCCTTGATGATGATCTTCCGCGCAACCGCATCGAACTCCGTTGTCTGGAAGACCTTCAGTAACGATTCATCGGAAGCGCGGGTGGCTTTCGAGGAATTGCCAAAGACGTTGAGCGCTGCTACCACGTCCTCGATCTCCACCGGCTGCCCCTGACGGACCAGCGCGGCACCGTGCGGGTCAACGAGGATCTCGAAGCGCTCCCCGTGGCTGTCGAGGCGCGCCACCACGGCATGGTCGAGCGGTATCATACGATCACGGCTTGAACTGTTCCACGAACGAGGCCACTTCTTCCCGGCTCATCTTCCGGAATGCCGGGTTCTCCTTGCCGATGACACCGATCTCAACGGTGTCGACATCGAACTTGCCTTCAGTAGCAGAGTGGAGCGCCTTAAGGCCAAGGAGGATCGCGTCCCTGATCTCGGCTTCAGGATTGTACTCTTCCTCGAAGACCTTCATCGCGGCCGGGCGGCCGATACCGATACCGGTTGCCTTGTACTCAAGGAGCGTGCCGGAGGGGTCGGTCTCGAAGAGCCGGCAGTCGCCGTCGCTGACACCGGCAATGAGGAGGGCCGTCCCGTACGGGCGGATGCCGCCGTACTGGGTGAGGTTCTGCATGTGGTCACAGAGCTTCTTGGAGAGGGCCTCGACCTCGATCGGCTCATCATAGGAGACGCGGTTGATCTGGCTCTCCACGCGTGCCCGGTCAACGAGCGCACGGGCGTCCCCGACAAGGCCACTGGATGCGACCCCGATGTGCTCGTCTATCTTGAAGATCTTCTCGATGGACGAGGCTTCGAGCAGCTTGGAGCTGACGCGCTTGTCAACGATCAGGACGACGCCGTCCTTTGCCTTGATCCCTACGGCAGTTGTCCCGCGTTTCACGGCCTCGCGGGCATATTCCACCTGGTAGAGCCTGCCGTCGGGCGAAAAGACGGTGATGGCCCGGTCATATCCCATCTGGTATTGTGGTTGCATTATTCAGTCTCCATATCTTCTGTTGTCAGAAACAATCGGCTTGTATTTTTAAATCCCTTTTCAATCACATCAACCTTCTGACCGTCACAATGAACGGCAACGTATTCCTTCCCGCCAAAGCGATATTCCGGCAAGGAATCCAGTGGGGAGGACGGGGGAAGAGGTTTCATCCGGTCCCGCAGGCTCTCGATGGTCCCCGATGCAGAGAGGATCCGCAGGGCGATTTTCGTATCCCGGAGCCGGGTAACCGTGGAGAGCGCGATCGCAAGCTCGCGCTCGGTCCCCCGCCGGCACCGGATGACCACGTAATCGCCTTCGGCACAGACAACGGCCTGGACAATCACCCCGGCAACAGCGTCGCCCCAGAGCGAGGAGACCGCGTCCGATACTGCATAATAGAGCTCCTTCTGGTCGATGGGCGTTCCCGGGGGATCGACACGGACGAGAAGATAGCGCCGTTTGTCGCGGAGCGTGGGGGGGCGGACTGCCATTCAGACCACCCTCACGGCCATTTCCGGCGGGGCAGTAACCGTACCGACACCGGCAAGCGCTTTCTCAACATCCGGGAGGTCCATGCCAAGGAGCGTGCAGAGGCCGCTTACCTCCCTGACAGCACGCAGGTCCAGCACCGAGCGGGCATAGGTCGAGAGTGTGAGGGGGAACTCAAAGCGCTGTTCGAGCACCATCACATCGCGGTAGCGCTGGATCGCCTTCTGGCGTGCAATCCCCCGTGCCGAGATGAGGCACGAGAGATCGATATCCACGGCAACGCGGTTGTC
>NZ_PIZH01000248.1 GCF_002835825.1 Methanoregula sp.
GATCGGAAGCTGCGAGGTCTCATTCTGTTCAGAGACCACCGCAGGCGGGGCAGCCCGCGGCTATTATCGCAGCTCGCGGGGGAGCTTCTACTGCAGCGGATATGACGAGAACATGAACTGCGTCTCTGCCGCACAGCGCCTGGCGCAGGCCTGCATCTGAACCATCGCTGCGCTGGAAAGAGGGGGGCAGATAAGCGCCTCTCCCTGCAAAGGCTATTTAAAAATCCCCGGGTAACCATCCACGGCAAGGTACATCTTGTTCGTACAAGGATGCTGCCGGATAGGTATGACGGGCGCCCCCTTCACTTCATGAACCCGATGATCGGACTTTCGGGTATCATTCACTCCCGCAAGTGAAGTCCCTCAGCCCTTCAGGTTCCCCTGATAACAAGAAGCGTGATATCATCGAACTGGGGCATGTCGCCGGTAAATTCCCGGACCCCGGATAAAATCCGCTCGAGGATTTCGTGCGATGAACGGTGGGCATTGTCCCGGATAATCGCGTTAAGCCGCTCTTCTCCGAACAGTTCTTCCTGGGCATTGATGGATTCCGTGACTCCGTCAGTGTACATAACAACGATATCGCCAGGCCCGATGGTAATCGTTTGAGAAAAAAACTCCCTGTTCTCGGCAGCACCCAGTACGATACCGGTGGGCAGAAGTTCTTCAAGGGTCCCATCCCGGCTCCGGTAGACAACGGGGGGATTGTGACCGGCATTGACATACGTCAGGGTCCGGTCCTCCTCTTTCAGCGTCCCAAAAAAGAGGGTAACGAACATGCCGGACTTCGAATCAGCGGTAATGATATTATTGGCATCGAAGATCGCCTTTGCCGGGTCACGGTGCCACAGTGCATTGACACGGACAACGATCCGGGATAACGCCATGAAAAGGGCTGCAGGAACCCCTTTCCCGGAGACATCGGCCACGAGAAGGCCGAGCATTCCTTTGTCGAGGGCTATGATCTCAAAGGGGATGACATCGAAAAAATCACCGCCGACTTCCTTTGCCATGACGGTCCGTGCAGCAATATCGAACCCGGATATCCGGGGAATTTCTTCCGGCATGAAGCTCCGCTGTATGTCGGCAGCGATAGTGAGTTCGGCATTTGAGCGGGCAAGTTTTCCTTCCATCTCGCGGCGCTCGGTGATATCCCGGATGGTCTCGATAGCACCGATGACATTCCCCTGGGGATCAGAGAGCGGACTCGCCTTGGCCCAGAAGTACCTTCCTGTCCTGCCCCGCAGGCTCTGGATAAACGTATCAACGACAAGGGTGTCCCCCTCTCGCTTCACATGCGTATAGTGGTTTTCCACTTCAGCCTCCGGCATCAGGATGAGGTTTGCGAGCATCGGTCGCCGGTCATGGTAAAACGGCAGGGCATATTCATAATCCCCTTTGCCGATCATCTGTTCTGCGGGAATGCCGGTCAGGTCCTCCATTGCCTTGTTCCACGTTATAACCACACCGTCACAATCGATGGCAAGCGTGGCATCGGGAAGGAAACTGATGATATCGGAAAGACTCCTCCTCGACCGGACGATCTCCTGCTCGGCCCGCTTCCGGTCCGTGATATCCCGGATGGTTTCGATAGCCCCTATGACATTGCCCTGCGGGTCATACAGCGGGCTGGCCTTCGCCCACAGGAACACACCCCCGGGCTTGAAATCCGGAATAAAGATATCGACAACAAGCGTGTCGCCAATCCGTTCTACGGTATCGTACTTTTCCTCCAGTTCGACCTCCGGCATGAAAACAAGGTTGACCAGGATCGGGCGGCGTTCCTTGTAGAACGGAAGGGCATACTCGTAGTTGCCTTTCCCGAGCATCGCCTCTGCCGGGACACCGGTCATTTTCTCCATTGCGTTATTCCATGCGATCACGTTTCCTTCACGGTCAATGACCAGCGTAGCATCGGGAAGGAAATCGATGATCTCGGCCATCTCCCGGGTAGTTTTGGCCATCTCCTGCTCTGCCAGCTTCCGGTCCGTGATGTCCCGGACCGTCTCGATCGCGCCGATGACAGTACCTTTGTCATCATACAGCGGGCTTGCTTTTGCCCAGAGATATGCCCCGCCCGGCCGGAACTGCGGGACGAAGACATCGACGACAAGAGTGTCCCCGGTCCGTTCTATGGTATCGTACTTTTGCTCAAGCTCTGCTTCAGAGAGGAAGACAAGGTTGACAAGGATCGGACGACGTTCTTTGTAAAACGGGATGGCATACTCATAGTCGCCCTTCCCGAGCATCGCCTCTGCCGGGACACCGGTCATGGTCTCCATTGCTTTGTTCCACGCGATGACTATTCCATTCCGGTCAATAACCAGCGTGGCATCCGGTAAAAAGTCAAAGATTGCATCGTGAACGATCTGGTCGGGGGATTCCATCTGTTTCTCCTGGAAAACTCTGTCTTTATCGTGTACCACATTCTTCAGGTATGAACTCTGCATTACGGGCATCCTTCATTCCGTGTTTATCCTGCGTTATTAACAGGGATCCATTCTGCTGCAGAGCAACCGGCCCGCAGAATGGAGGTTCCGGGATTGTTACCGGGGTCCCCGGGTCACTTTTCCTCCGGCATCCCGGATACGGGTCTCGATTTTTGTGAGCAGCTCCTCATCATTGAGGGCAAATGCAAGGTGCTCGAATTTATTCACCAGTGCGATTGGCTTGAGGATGACAAGAGGTTTTTTCCCGGCGGTTGTGCCACCATAATCGGCAGGCACCAGCGTCATTGTCTCATCGGCCCAGATTGCGATATTCCCGTTTCCCGCTTCGTCCCAGAGTTTCCTGATAATATCCTGTGTTATCATACGCGGGCTCCCCACATCCTGTCCCTATAGAGACGGGTACCCGCCGGATATATAACTCAATCGAATCATGAGCGGGCAAAATGCCACTCCCCCTAAAAACGACTGCAATTAAATGACAGACACACAAAGTCAGCACTACCAGGGAACAGGGACTGCTTCCTTTCGTCATTGGTAATTTTGCGGATCCGCTCCGGGATCAGCATCCACCTGATATTTCTCCAGCAAGGGGAGAACGTCAGGGTTCAGCTCGTACCGGGCATTCCTTCCGTCTTTCCGGACTTCAAGGATCCCATCACCGGACAACCGGTGCATGTGCCAGTTGATCCCAGCCCCGGAGATATGGAGAGCAGTCTCGAGCTCATGGCGGGAGAGCCCGGGTTTCTCTTTTACCATGAGAAGGAGCCTCCGTGTCGGATCCGTGCGGAGATACTTGATGACTTTCTGCTCTATCGGGGGATATTTTTCCGAGTTCTCGTAATACCGTGTGTTTCTGGACGTCTCCAGCACGGAGACCTTGTTCATCAGTTTCAGGACAGTAAGGTGGTAACGGAGAGTGTTCTCATGCACTCCGGTCTCACGCGAGATCTCGGTAAAATCCGCACCGGGGGATTCCTGGATATAGTGATAGAT
>NZ_PIZH01000249.1 GCF_002835825.1 Methanoregula sp.
CACCCCGCCCGCCAAGTGGGCTTGTTTGGTTGCGCCGGGCTTCTCCATCCGGACGATCGCCATGATCTCTTGCATCGCGATCGCCTCAGAGGCCCGGGCTGTTCTTCGAGATCGTGTAAGCTTCCTCGACCGGGGAAACAAAGATCTTGCCGTCCCCAAACGTTCCTTCCGTACCGGTCCTCGCGATGTCGAGGATGATCTTAACGACCTTCTCCTTCTCATTGTCCTGGATGACCATCAGGATCAGGACCTTGGGGATCTCGTCATAGACCATGCCCCCGATCTTGATACCCTTCTGCTTGCCCCGGCCCACCACGTCCACCATGGTGGCGGCATTGAATCCCGCTCCCGAGAGTTCCGCAAGGACTTCGTCTTTCTTCTCCGGTCGAACAATTGCACGTATCAGTAACATGTCACACACATCCGCCTGTTTTTTTCCGATTTGCTGGTTTTCCGGTATCCTTACATTGCGTCCAGGAACCCGTGCTGCATCATCAGTTCTTCGAGCCGTTCCTGTTTCATCGGTTTCGGGATAACGAACATCTTGTTGTTGTCGATCGCCTGTGCAAGGTTGCGGTACTCGCCTGCCTGTCCTGAAGTCGGGTCGAAGTCGATGACCGTCTTCTTGTTGATCTCGGCCCGCTGCACGAGATTGTCCCGCGGGACGAAGTAGATCAGCTGGCTACCGAGCTCCTCGGCAAACGCCTTGAGGAGTGCATGCTCGTTGTCGACCTTCCTGCTGTTGCAGATGATGCCGCCGAGCCTGACCTTGCCGTTCGTTGCGTACTTCTGGATACCCTTGGCGATGTTGTTTGCCGCATAGAGCGCCATCAGCTCGCCCGATGCAACGATGTAGATCTCCTCCGCCTTTCCTTCGCGGATGGGCATCGCGAACCCGCCGCAGACCACGTCGCCGAGTACATCGTAGAAGACGTAATCGAGGTCGGGCGTATATGCGCCGAGCGATTCGAGCAGGTTGATGGACGTAATGATGCCGCGTCCCGCACAACCCACGCCGGGTTCCGGTCCTCCGGACTCAACGCACCGGGTCTCCTTAAACCCGGGCTTCAAAATCGCGTCGAGCTCGATGTCGTCTCCTTCATCTCTTAGCGTGTCCAGTACGGTCTTCTGGCAGAGCCCGTGCAGGAGCAGCCGGGTCGAGTCAGCCTTGGGGTCGCACCCGACAACCATGATCTTCTTTCCGGCCTCCGCGAGTGCCGCAACCGTGTTCTGCGTTGTAGTCGATTTGCCGATACCACCTTTTCCGTAAATTGCCACTTGTCGTGCCATTCTGATGTACCTCTGAAACTTGTGCCTCGTTAAAACCCGGGACGAATTCTTGCCCGAGCCCTTACGCTTTTTTTCCAATCTTCCAGAGTGTGCTGATCACGCCTTCAGCGGATCAGCGGGCCGGCACATTCTGCCATTGCCCGCATGAACACTCCTGCCCATTAACCGGTTCGGGACTGCCGTCATGCACAGACCGGATCAACCGGTCCTGTGCGGCCGAAGTCACTCCGCCCGGAAGTAAGCTCGTGAATCCGATCCCCGATGTTCTGCCGGATATCCGGTGCCCGAAGACCCTCGTCTTCCGGCGCAGGAAATTACCGGCCGGGAGAGTGCTGCCGTGCAACCCCTCCCTGATTCATGCCGTGTGTTGATTCGCATGTGTCCTCCTGGTGTTACCTACAAACATCAGCTTTACAAATATTTATATTAGCTAGCAGGAAGTTTCCTTCCATCTTAATTGCATACCAGAATTTTCTGGAGCGAGAATGGATTTAGCAGGGATGTGAAGCCCAGGCGGTGCCAGGGAAAATTCTGAGGGGGTTCTCAAATCTAACACCCGCCCGATTCCATACGTTTTTTTCTCCCACAGTTCAATGAAAGTGCAACAGTCCGGCCGCGCTCGCCCACGGCCCCGGGTCCTACCATGCAGTACCAGTTTGCCGACAGGGTCGCACGCGCCCCAAAATCGTTCCTGGAAGAACTCTTCCGGGTCTCGTCCGATCCGTCCATCATCTCCTTTGCCGGAGGGCTCCCCTCGGCAGCCCTGATCGATACGGCGGGCATCGCCCGGGCAGCCCGCGAGGTCATGGAAGAGGACCCGCAGGTGGCGCTCCAGTACACCACAACCGATGGCTACCTCCCGCTGCGCGAGTACATCGCGGACCGGTACCGGCACCGGCTCGGTATCACGGCAACCGCAGAAGAGATCCAGATCGTGAACGGCTCCCAGCAGTGCCTCGACCTGTTCGCAAAACTCTTCCTCAACAAAGGGGACCATGTGGGCATGGAGCGGCCCGGCTACCTCGGGGCGATCGAAGCCTTCTCGCTCTACGAGCCGGTCATAGACACCGTCCCGCTCGAAGAGGATGGACCGGACCTTGAGGTATTCGGGCGGATGGTCCGGAATAACCGGCCGAAGTTCTTCTACGGGATCCCCAACTCCCAGAACCCGTCAGGCCGGACATACTCGCAGGAGAAGCGGAAAGCCATTGCAGAGATCCTCGCAGGAACAGAGACTGTCTTCTACGAAGACGACGCATTCGGTGAGCTCTTCTTCGATACACAACCGCGGCTGCCGGTCAAACGGTATCTTCCCGATCAGGCTGTCATCTCCGGATCCTTCTCCAAGACCGTTGCACCAGGAATGCGGATCGGCTGGATGTTTGCCCCGGCCGAAGTCCTGCAGCAGTTCAATGTCGTCAAGCAGGCAGCAGACCTCCACTCCAATTTCCTCTGCCAGAAGATCCTGCACCGGTACCTGACAACAAGCGACCCTGATGCACACATCAAAAAGATCGTCGCTGTGTACAACCGCAAGTGCCAGCTCATGTGCGACCTCTTCGATGACCTGATGCCAGCACTCTCCCACACGAACCCGGAGGGGGGCATGTTTTTAATGGCGACCCTCCCGGAAGGCCTCTCCTCCCGGAAGGTCTTCGATGAAGGGGTGAAGAACAAAGTCGCGGTCCTCCCCGGTCTCCCGTTCTACGTTGACGGGGGCGGCACGGACACGATCCGGCTCAACTTCTCGGCCGCTTCGGAAGATCAAATCGCCGATGGGATGCACCGGCTTGCACAGGTAGTCGCAACCCTTTGTCAGGGACAATAGACCGGATCACATAAATAGCGCCATTTCTGATGTACCAGTACAGGAAGAGATAGCCTTGAGAAAATCTTCTGTACTTCTCATCATCCTTATTCTGTGCGTATTCATTGCCGTTCCGGTTGCTGCTGATACACCGGCAACAACGGTCACCACGGAACCCCCGGTGACCCTCCAGCCGTTCACGGCACCAACCACAGAACCAACAGCAGTGCCCACAACAGAACCAACGACGATACCTCCCACGGTACCCACCATGGTCACTCAGCCAACGAC
>NZ_PIZH01000250.1 GCF_002835825.1 Methanoregula sp.
CCCACGGCAAGTGATTCCCCGGCCGCCGAGACGATCTTCGGATAGGTGCGTTGCGGGTAGAAGACCGATCGGGCCGCATTGAGAAGGGCTTCATGCTCATTCCCGCTGAGGATCCCCTCCGCTTCTGCCGCCTTCAGCGTGAACCGGATATTCACCAGGGGCTCTGAAAGGGAAAGTCCTGACTCGGGATCGAAGACAAGGGCAACCTCATCGTCGGAGATGAGCTCCCCGCCCCTGTACATCCGGTACACCTCGCCTATTCCGGTCATGCCGAGCGTGTCCATCTCGGCGGCCCGGAGAGCGCCCATGCTGGACGCCCCGACCACCCGGACGCCCTTTTTTACGGCGGTAAGGATCTCGCGGTGGGCAACAGCGGACTCCTGGTGGAAGACCCCGTCGATAAGGCCGATGATCGTTGCACCTTCTTCAGCTGCCCGCAGGAGATCCCCGCGTTTTGCCGGCGGCCGGTACTCTGCAGGGAGAATCTTCTCCGCAGTACCCTGCTCAAGGCTTGGCCCGAGAAAGACGATGATCCGCTGCATTCTTCACCCGCTCGCCTTTCCGCTCCGGGTCCATGGCGAACACTTCAAGGCCCGGTACGATGACGCGGACAACCGGGATCCCGATCTCCTCCCGTGTGAGGTCCACGATGATCACCCGGTCCAAACCCTGTTTCTTTAAGGATTCAACAACGAACTCGATGTCCTTTTTGAAATCATCGCTGTCAGACGATGTGACATCCCTGTAGGGAATAGTTCCGTTGTCGCGGTACCAGTAGCCGTTGATCCGCTTTGCCCGCTCGTACCCCATCCGTTTCCGCATCTCGGCAAGCGTCGTGTCCTCGCGGGCCCCGTGGATCTGTGTCAGGCGGCTCTGCGCAACCTCGGTGAGTGCCCGCATCACCGCAATCCGGGCGCTCGTGTGCGTTCCGATACCGATGGTGAGGAGCATCGGGTCTTTTGTCAGCACGTCATCTGCAACCGCGGCCATCGTGGGGATGCCGATATCGCTTGTGATGTCGCGGACAGTCACCTCAACTCCGGCATCGGCAAACTTCTTCTGCATGTCCCGGATGGTGGGATCATCAATGTCGATCACTGCCGGTCCCGTGTTGCGTGTCGTTTCAACAAGCGACCATGCATCCCGCTCGACCACTTCGGAAAGCGCGTGGAAGATTGCCTCCTCCCGGGTATTCCCTGATGCAAGGCCGTTGGTGTTCGTCCGCATGGGCCCGCGATACTGGAACGGGACCGGGTGGAAGACCGCATAGGCCGGAACCCACAGTTCCTCGCCGCGTGCGATGTCATATCCCCGGCACCAGGACAGGAACCGGTCCGTCTGGGCGCCTTCCGGGAGGATGAGGTCGTGCGGGTCGAGAACGTTTCCCTCCATCTTTATCTCATCATAGAGTGCGACCCGGATCTCGCGGTCGTGGACTTCTGCTGAATACCGTTCTATCCCCTCCATGATGGCCGAGATCCGCGACTCCTCGACCGTTGCCCCCTTTCCGTTGTAGACAGTGATTGCCCCCGCTTCTGCCGTGGGCCGGATGCAGGAGAAGACCGGGATCCCGATCCGGTCCAGGCTCGTGATGTCCGCAACCCGTGTAATGCCGGCAGCCGGCACTTTCGGCTCGATCCGGGCAAGGGTCTCTTCAAGGGGGACAGCACGCTGGGTCTCGTTGTTATAGGTCTTTTTGCACGATCGGAGCTGCATCTTTGGATCACCGGGTTGTTGTCAGGAGGGTTTCTGTGGTGAGAGATTTCTCGCTGCCGGGGTTTATACATGCCCATCCGGGATCCGGGAATGTCAACACTGCGAGGGAATTCGCAGCTAAATAAACGGATAAATAGTGTCCATGATGAATAGTCAACCGGAGAACTGATCTGCCATGAAACATCCTGTTGTGCAGTCCCTGCTCGTGTTTGAGTTGCTGACGGCCGTTGTGCTGTTTGCCGGCTGTGTATCCGCACCGCCGGACACAAAACCCGTGCCTCCGGTCTCTCCGGTAACAACCGCACTCGTGCCCTCAGAATCATCCTGTGGCATAACCAGCTGCCACGGCCTTGACCTTGCCTGCGGTGCCAATCCTCCTGAGGTATGCACGATGGAGTACCGTCTCGGTGACAAGTGCCGGCAGTACGCACGGTGTGATTCGAGCGGCGGGAGCTGCACGCTTGTGACCGATCCGCAGTTTACTACCTGCAAGGCCTGTGTGGAACGATGTGCGGCAATAAAATCAACGACCGCGGACCCGTCCATGGTCTTTGAATGCGAATCGAAGTGCTGAAAAGAGAGGGCCAGAATGCCCCTCGCCCTCCTTATCAAAAAGAGCCGGCAGATCAGAACACGTAGGTTGTCCCGACCGTGTTCAGGATGCACTTCCCCGGCATTGCTTCCATGAACCGGTTGATTGTAGTCCAGCCGGTGCAATGCATGGGGACAATGTACTGCGGATTGATCCGTTTCATCGCTTCGATGGTTGGCGGGACGACCTGTTCGTATGCCTTGCCGGAGAGGTGGAAACCTCCGAGAACCGCGTGAACGCGATCGGTTTCGGTGATCTTCTTTACGTATTCTATGGTATTGATAATCCCGGCATGGGCGCAGCCGCTCAGCACGACAAGGCCCCTGTCCCTCACGTTTACCACGAGTGCCTGGTCGTCACGGATGGTATCGGTGATCCATGTCCCGTCCCGCTCAATCTCCGCCCCCGGCATCCCCTTCTCGAATGCGGTCTTCCGCTCGATCTCACCGGTGACGAGCAGGTGACCGGCAGCAAGGGTCGAGGGTTCGGTGCGCATCTTTATATCCGCTCCGGCTTTCTTCAGAGCAACTGCATCCGGGAAGCGCTGGTTGAACAGGCCCTGCGGGGGGATGTTCCGCCTGCGGGGGAGGAAAGCATCCGGGTGCGCCATGAGCGGGACCTGGTGCCCGGCTCCGGCAACAACGCTTTCGAGGGCCCCGGTATGGTCGTAGTGGCCGTGGCTTAAGACAACCGCTTCGATCCCGGCAAGGGAGATCCCCATCTGGCGGGCATTCCATGGCAGGGCTTCACCGGAGAGCCCGGCATCCAGCAGGATGGCATGCTCCTTTTTCCCGGAGAATATCTTCACGACGCAGGAGAGGCCGTGCTCGGCCAGGATCGTACGCTCCGGGTTATAGGGTAACCGCCGGTCAACGGATGTCGACGGAGTGTCAATGAGTATGTCCGTATAGTTGTCCACGAGGACTGTTATCTCGACCCGGTCGGCCGGTTTCAGGATGTGTTCGGTCATAGATGCCCCCTCAGTGGTTCCATCGCGTTCAGTCAATAAGAAGGAGCGCCATGAGCTCGGGGTGCCCCTGCACCGGGAACCGGATCGGCA
>NZ_PIZH01000251.1 GCF_002835825.1 Methanoregula sp.
CCGGAGGGATGGGGGAGCCGGTAAGACCCGCCTCCAAGGATCTGGGTCTCGGCACCGAGGTTGTCCGCGAATGCCTCAAAGACCATTCCCGTATAGTAATCGAGCCCGCGGGCAATGACGAAGTTCAGCGAGTACCGCACACCCGCAGCATCGAGGAGTCCAGCCATCTGTTCCACCCGCTCCCGTTAGGGGATGGTGCCGGCGATCTCGAACGCCTCGGCAAGGTCGCGGGTCTCCACCAGCGCCGTGAGGGAAGAGAAGAGATCGGAACATTCCAGCGTTTCGAGGGTCACCTTCAGGCCGTCGAGGTCTTTCTTGTCCAGGTGTGCCCGGACCTTTCGCAGCATGCCGGGCTCAAGGCCACAGAGCAGGTTCTTCATTAATGAGAGGTGCCCGACCTTGAGATCGTACGTAACGCCCGTTGCGTCCAGCATCCCGGCGGCCAGCATGATCGTCTCCGCATCGGCGGCAGCCGTGTCCGCGCCGATCAGTTCCACGCCGAACTGCCAGAACTGGCGGTACCGGCCCTTCTGCGGCCGCTCGTACCGGAAACAGTCGGCATAATAGCACCAGCGCAGGGGCTTGGGGGCGACCTTTGCTTCATTGATGTACATGCGGATAACCGCGGCCGTTATCTCGGGGCGCAGGGCAAGCTTCCTCCCCCCCTTATCCTCGAACACGTACATCTCGTTAATGATCCCCTCGCCCGAGCGCATCGTGAAGAGCTCGAGGTCCTCGAACTCCGGCGTGCAGACCTCGCGGTAGCCCCAGCGCCGCGCAACTTCCCGCAGGCGCCATTCGACTGCACGCCGCGCCTCCATCTCATCCGGTAAAAAATCCCTGGTTCCACGTGGTTTCTGGAGCATATCAAAAATCCTTATCCTGATCTGTTTTTATTCCATTATTTCTTGTTCGTTTTTGCCAGCGGTGCGCTGCCCAGAAACCTTGTAAGGGTATCCTCGTTCTTCCAGATCTTCTCTTTCTCGCGGTTTGTCTGGAGATAGATCGCGGCGAGGATCAGGCCGAGGCCGAGGATCTCAAAGTCGGTCACGTACCGCGCAATCTGGAGCCCGAGCAGGGCAAGCGCGCCATAGAGTACTCCCCAGTACGCAGCCTTCCGGTATCCCGGGAGCCCTGTCCGCCAGAATATCCGTGCATCGCGCAGCCAGAGGAAGACCACCGCTGCGGTCCCGAAGATAGCTATGTAAACGAGGTACGACATCGCAATGAACGTATTATTATACGCCGATCCATATCTGTATTATTACAATCATGCCAGGAAATCCGCAGTTACAGGACCTGCTCGACCAGTACCGGGATGGCAGGATCACGCTCGCCGCTGCTGCCGAAGCCATCGAGGGACTCCGCCTCGACCGCATCGGTGACTTTGCCTGCATCGACACCGGCCGCGGTGTCCGCTGCGGTATGCCGGAGGTTGTCCTGGCCGAAGGTAAGGACCCGGATCACCTTGCGGAGATTGTCCTCCGCCTTGCCGGATCGGAAGGGCGCTGTATTGTCACCCGGGTGAACGCGGGACAGGCGGACCGCATCCGGGAAAAGGCCGGCAGGGATGGCATTGCCACCGAATATCGCGAGAAAGGGCATGTCCTCCTTGCCGGCAATGGCCCTGCACCGAAACGTACCGGGGGTATCGTGGGCATCATCACCGCTGGCACATCTGACATAGGGGTTGCCGAGGAGGCGCGGGCCATTGCCGGGGAGATGGGTTGCGAGGTGCTGACCGCATACGATGTCGGCGCAGCAGGCATCCACCGCCTCTTTCCTGCGCTCAAGCCGCTGCTTGCTGCCCACGTATTCGTGGTCTGTGCAGGGCGCGAAGGCACGCTTCCCGCCGTTGTCGCAGGACTTGTCGACAAGCCCGTGATCGGAGTCCCCGTCAGCGTAGGGTATGGGTACATGGGCGAAGGCCGGGCCGCGCTTGCCAGTATGCTCCAGTCATGCTCGGTCATTGCGGTCGTCAACATCGATGCCGGGTTCACGGGCGGGGCGTTTGCAGCGCGGATTGCAAACATGGGAGCAGGAGGAAAACCATGAAACGCGGGTTCTATATCGGGAGGTTCCAGCCGTACCACAACGGGCACCAGTCTGTGCTCGAACATATAGCGGGAAAAGTCGACGAGATTATCATCGGGATCGGGAGCGCGCAGCTCTCGCACCACGTGGACAACCCGTTCACGGCCGGTGAGCGGGTACTGATGATCACCCGCGCTCTCACCGAGCTCGGCTGCCCGTATTATGTCATCCCGATCGAGGACGTCCAGCGTAATGCCCTCTGGGTTGCCCATGTCCGTTCCATGGCTCCGCCATTCGATATCTGCTACTCCTCGAACCCGCTCGTTGTCCGGCTTTTCCGCGAGGTGGGAATCAGGGTCCAGTCCCCGGCCATGTATGAGCGCGAGACGCTCAGTGGCACGGAGATCCGCAGGAGGATTCTCGCGGGCGAGTCATGGAAGAAACTCGTTCCCCCGGCCGTTGTCCAGGTCATCAAAGAGATTGACGGAGAGAAACGGCTGCGCCAGATCGCTATGGATGACTGAACCCGGGCATTCCGGAACAAGGATACAGAATAATGGCCATGAATTCCATCCTGAAAAAAATCTTCGGCACCAAAAAACCCGTACCGCAGGTAACGTTAGCGTTCAGCGAGGTTCCTGCATGGATTACCGGAAGAGAAAGCACCGCAAAGGAGACCCTTGTCACTGCTACCCGCGAGCCGATGCGCGAGATCCGTAACGGGATCGCAACGCTCCAGCTCATCGTGACCAACATTGCCGGGGCAGAGCAGGATGAGACCCTCCACCCCAAGCTCAGGTCAATTGCGAAAAATTCCCTGCCGCAGTTTGTCAAAGCCATGAAAGCTTCCCTGAACAAGGAACTCCCCGATGACCCCGGCGAGTTCTACCCGGTGGCTGCGGAATGCGTGAAAAACTGTCTGCAGAATGTCCATGGACAGGGAAGATACCTGCAGGTGACATTCCCGGACGAGATGAAAGCCGTGAGGAGCGGTATCGACACGCTCGGCCGGGGCATCAACAACATAAATCCCGTCCTTGCTGCATACCGTAAGGAGATGACAGGGCTCGCGGTCTGCCGCGAGAAGTACGAGACGATCACCGGCCTGATGGCAGATTTTGCAGCATCGGACGAGAAGGTGATGCGATCCCATGCCCGGATAGCCGAGATCCGCGAGCGGGTTGCTGCAATCGAGCAGGAACTGCTTTCCCTGTCGCAGGACTCCCGGATGAGGGACATCGAAGAACAGCGGAAAGCACATGCCGGTCTCTGCGAAAAGCGTAACGATGCTGCCCGCACCTATTCTGCTCTCTCGAT
>NZ_PIZH01000252.1 GCF_002835825.1 Methanoregula sp.
TGTTGACGATCTCGCGGATGAGCGGGCCGGAGAGTGACTTGAGCCCCATGTTCTTGATCTTGAGCTCGACATCGAGGGCCATATCCTGCGCCGTCTCTTCGGTCGCGCCCTTGTACTCGTAGAATGTCTCGACAATCTTAGTCTCTTCAACAAGCTGGCGGACAATGCGGCTCCGGTCGCATTCAACGATATGCCCGTCGGTCGTTCTGACCGGGGGGAGGGAAGGAGTATACTCGCCAAAGATGGTCTGCTGGCGGGTCTCCTGCCGGCTCATCATTCACCCACGATCAGCTGGCTGAGGTGATCGTTGTCAAGTTTTCCCGCGGGAAAGAGATCGGCCGATGTGAAGAAATCCTCGCTCTTCTGGAGCACCGGGGCCTCGTTCACGAACACCCCGTTGACACGCAGCTCGGTCAGTGACTCGGCACTGGACAGGTCGCGCTCGACAAAGGGATACCCCCCGGTCTTCAAAAATGACTTGAGGAGTTCGCAGTTTGGGCAGTGCTCAAGTGTGTATACAATCAGCTGTGGAGAATCCTTCACAAAAAACACCCTGTACTCTGTTAATGATCCATTAGGTGGTATGTAAATAAAAAAATCATGGTTGCTATAGCATTCTCCCGTCCCGTTTCCGGGGCGATTACCCTTATCAGGGAATTAAAACAATACTACCGTAATGGTCAGGACGTTTGTCGCGCTGGAGCTCTCCGTGACGGTACGCGGGCGATTGAAGGAGGCCCAGGATGCGCTTCGCACCAGCTCTTCCCGGCTTACGTTCGTCGACCCGTCTCTCATCCACATCACGGTAAAATTCCTTGGCGAAGTGGATGAGAAGATGCTTGTACGGATCAGGGACGCCCTGAAGCCGATACCGTACCAGCCGTTCACGGTCGCGGCCGGAACCGTGACGGTGAACAATCCGAAACGCCCGCATACGGTCTGGTGTGCGCTCGATGATAACGGGAACGGCGAACGGCTCCTCTCCCTTGTTGAGGATGCCCTTCTCCCGCTGGGATTTCCGCGTGAAAGCCGTAAGTTCACCCCCCATGCAACGGTGGCACGGGTGAAGGATTCCGACCCGTCGCTCTTTGCCGTTCTCGGCCAGCTCAAAGGCCGGAGCTATGGAGAATGTACAGTCAGCGGTCTGAAACTCAAGAAGAGCACCCTGACCCCCCGGGGGCCGGTGTACGAGGACCTGCTGGAGGTGAACTGGTGACCCGGAGTTCTCTGGAAGAGACCGAGCTTTTTGGCCTGCGCCCCACGCAGGAAGAGAAGGACCATGTCTGCGGGATTGCCCAACGGATATTAGAGAAGATCCGGCAGAGCGGTAAGGCCGAAGGGATGGTCGTGGGGTCGATCGCCCGGCACACGTGGGTGAAGGGAGACCGCGATCTCGATGTCTTCATGCTGTTCGATCCCTCTCTGACCCGGGAGCAGCTCGAAACGGAAGGCCTGGCACTGGCGCGGAGCATTGCAGCGGCGTTCACCGACAACTACCACGAGAAGTACGCCGAGCACCCGTACATCAATGCCACGATCGATGACGTTGACGTGGACCTCGTACCCTGCTACAAGGTGGAGAGCGCATCACGGATAAAGAGCGCTGTTGACCGGACGCCGTTCCACACCCGGTATATCACTGAGAAGATCAACGGCCTCATTGACGATGTCCTCCTCCTCAAGCGCTTCGCGAAAGCCGGCGGGATCTATGGCTCCGACCAGATGACCGAAGGGTTCTCGGGCTATCTCTGCGAGCTCCTCGTGCTCCATTACGGGGGCTTCACCCCGCTCCTGAAGGCTGCGGCCGAGTGGAAACCCCGGACCCACATTGACGTGGAGAACCACGTAGCGAAAGAGTTTGACGAACCCCTGGTCATGATCGATCCCGTAGATCCGAAACGGAATGTTGCGGCTGCGGTCTCGGTCGACCGCATGGCAGAGTTCGTGGAACTGGCGAGGGGATATCTCGAAGCCCCGTCCGAAGCGTTCTTCCGGTTGCCGGAGGAGCCCCCCATAACCAAAGACAATCTTGAAAAAATCCTTGACGCTCGCGGAACTTCCCTGTACGCGATCACGTTTGCAACCCCGCCATATATCGAAGAGATCGTGGTCCCCCAGCTGAAACGCAGCACCCTTGCGATCAGCGAGTACCTTGAACGGAATGGATTCCCGGTGCACCACGCGGATTACCGGATGGGAAACGAGGAATCCATGATCCTTGTCGAGCTGCTGGTTTCCCGGTTGCCGGCAATCCGGAGCCATGCCGGCCCCCCGGTCTGGAACCGGGTCAATGCGGAAAAGTTCCGGGCCAAGTATCTCACGTCCGATCTGCCCGGTCCCTATATCGTCAACGGCCGGTACGAGACGGAAGTCCCCCGCGAGTTCCAAAATGCCTTTGACCTGCTCCGGTCCGAAGGCATGCTGCAGGTGAGCCTGGGGAAGCATGTGCGGCAGGCGTTTGAGAACGGGTGGAAGGTGCAGGAAGGCCCGGCGTGCTGGAGCCCGGGCTTTGCGGGGTTTATTGGCGGGTTCTTTGGCCGCTGCTCGCCGCTGGTGAGGATGGGGAAGGGGGAGTGAAGGGATTTAATTTCCTCTCTAAAAATTTCAATCAATATCTAAAAAAGAATGTAAAAAATTACATATAACACACTAACCCTTCAGAAGTACATTGTGAGTTCGAACTAGGACATTTCGTCCAACATTCATTATTGCATAAGATTAGTCCCGTTGGACAATATCCCGGTATATATTCACAGATTACACCAGTTGTAGTGCATTTTCCAATCATGTTTGCTCCACATTTTTCGTAGCAGTTGTCGTTACATAATATCCCATCATTTTTGCACAATGGTTTATTAGTGGGATCTTCAGTGATAGTTGTTCCATCTTTGGTAGTCATACCATATTTCCACATCAAAATTTCCCACTCACGGTATTTTTTCGGATCCAGTGTCATATCATGTCCGAATTGATTGAATAGAGCCGCGTCGTTGTATTCTTCAGAAATACTTGAAAACAAATTTCCCTCACTGATCTGGATTATTTTTGGAGTGCTGGTTAATTTTCCTGTACCAACGTAATGTCCTTGGGAATCTGTTGGTATTGATGGCTGAGTAGATTCAATGAATGCATATCCAGAATTTCTATAAGCGTATTGGAGAGGACTTTTTATTCCAACCGCCATATGGCTTTCCGAGGAGAAATCAAACAGAACAACGCCATATCCTAAGCCTCTTAATAAATATGCCAATAATCTCGATTTTTCATCGCAATCACCTTTATTGTCATAAAGAACTTCGTAGGGGGAACGTGTTGCTGTGCTATTTGAATATATTCTACT
>NZ_PIZH01000253.1 GCF_002835825.1 Methanoregula sp.
GCTCACTACATTGGCGCGATTCCCCGGGCCGCAGGGACCGCGACCACCAAGGACCTCAACGGGGCAACCTCCACTGATATCGGGGTCTCGTTCGCCGACCATCTCGATGTCATGCGCATCTTAGAGGACCTCATCATCCACACGTACGGTTACGTCAACAAGACCTGCTCCGCCCAGATCGCCAACATCGGCGTTGAGGACTTCGCTGTCCCGAAGGCCGGTTTCCCCCGGCTCCCGTACGCGGAAGCTATCGAGATCGCCAAGAAGGGAATCGAGGACCCGATCAAATACGGCGACGATATCAGTCCTGCAGCAGAACGGGCGATCGGTGCCGAGATGGGCGGCCACTATTTCATTGTCGACTGGCCCTCCGAGATCCGGCCCTATTATGCTATGCAGCACGACAACGACCCCTCGATCTGCAAGGCCTTCGACATGATGCACCCGCGGATGGAGCTCTCGAGCGGCGCCCAGCGTGAGCACCGGTATGACCAGCTCGTGCAGCAGATCAAACAGAAGGGGCTCAACCCGGAGAACTTCGAGTTCTATCTCAAGCCCTTCCGCTATGGTATGCCCCCGCACGCAGGCTGGGGTCTCGGGGCCGACCGGCTGGTCATGACCATGCTCGGGCTCTCTAATGTTCGCGAGGCAGTCCTCTTCCCCCGGGACATGCACCGGCTGGTCCCGTAAACCCGACCACGAACTATTTTTCCTTCCGGGTCAATCGATCTGTACGATCCAGGGCCGTTTCTTATGTCCAAGGCATATTTCATCAACAAAGTGCTCGCAACCACGGTGGTTGGCAGTTATCCGGTGGTCAGGGCAGGCGGTTTCAAGAGCCTCTTCGACCCGCTGGGCGGTGCTGTCGAGACCGCCGTCTCCGACCAGATAGGGGCCGGCATCGACATCATCTCAGACGGCCAGGTCCGGGGCGACATGATCGGTGTGTTTGGCGGCAAGCTGCCCGGCATCAAAGGGCAGGAGGTTGTCGGCAAGATCCAGCCGGCTGCCTCCGCAATTACGGTTGCCGATACCAAATACGCGATCTCGAAGTTCCCGAAAGTGAAGGGGATCGTTACCGGCCCGTCAACACTTGCCCACGGCCTCCACATCAGTACCCCGATGTACCGGAACAAGGAAGAGCTGTCACTCGACCTTGCGGCTGCGCTTGTTGTCGAAGCCCGGAGCCTTGAGGCTGCCGGGGCAGCGGTGCTCCAGATCGATGAGCCGATCCTCTCTACCGGTGTCGCCGACCTTGCCATCGGAAAGCAGGCCGTGGAAATGATCGCCTCCTCGGTGCGGATCCCGGTCTGCATGCACGTCTGCGGGAACATCGCGAATGTCATCGACGAGATCCTGAAGTACAACGTGGGTGTCTTTGACTTCGAGTTCTCCAATAATCAGGCTAACCTCGACATCCTCTCGCGCCGGGACCTTACCGGAAAGATGCTCGGGTACGGCTGCGTGGACTCGACAACCGATACGGTCGAGACCGTGCCGGAGATCCGGAAACGGATCGAGAAGGCCGTGGAATATTTCGACCCGAAGATCCTTCTCATCGATCCCGACTGCGGTATGCGGATGCGGACCCGCGAAGCCGCGTACTGGAAGCTCAAGAATATGTGCGAAGCAGCAAAGGAAGTGCGGCTGGCCCTCTGACGTTCCTGATACCTGCAAATCCTTCCGGAATCCTTAACCATTTCAGGGTGGGATTATCTGTCATGCAAGCTCGCTATCGGTTCGCCCTTCCCGTTCTTGTCGTTCTGTTCATGTTCTTTGCCGGCTGCATTCACTCACCTGCAGAAACCACGGCTCCCGCTACCCCCCAGACCGTTGTCACACCCCTGCCTCCAACAGCTCCAGCCGCCTGTTCGCTGACGCCCGGTCCCCGCCAGACACTCCCGGCGTACGAAGATGTCAGTATCACGGTAGACCGGAACACCATCACCAACAACCCGACCATCACGGTACGATTTGACGGTGGGCTCGGGAACGGTATGGTCCAGCGGATGACAGTAACGATAATCCGATCGGACTGTGTTACGGAACAGCAATTCCGGGACAATCCGGTTGTCGGCACCAGTATCACGCAGATGGGGACACTTGATACCGATCGGGTCATTGTTGTCCTTGTCATGACCTCAGGCGACCAGTATACCGTGATCGACCAGAACTACCCGTTTCCGGTGAGGATGGGATAATCCTTTTTTAAAAAAGAGAACCCGGGATACCGGGTGTATCCTCACACCACTCGTGACGTGGTCGAGGCTTCGATGCCCTTCTCGGTGATGATAAACGGCAGGAGTCGCTGGGGGGCTGCCGCATCCTTGATCTTCTGGACCGCGAGTGTCCGCTCGATCTCCGCCTGCTGGACATTGTTCCGGAACTCGATGACCACATCGGCTGCACGCATCAGCCGGGTCATCTCCATCGGCGAGTGGATGCCGGTAAAAACAATGAACATCAGGTTTGCTCCGCGTTTCTTCATCTCCTCACGGGAGAGCCGGAGGAATTTCAATGCCCCGTCAATACCGTACTTCAGGACAATGGCCGAGAGCGAATCCACCACGATCCGCCCTCCCGCCATCTGCTGCAGGTACATCTCGGGATGGAGATCGGCTGCATCGATCATGCCGACCTCAACATCTCCGTCGTTCATGAAGTACGTGCCTTCCTCCCCACCCTCGGCTTTCCAGAACTGGTAGGCGGCAAGGTCAAGCCCGGCAACCGGCGTGCCGTAGATCATAATCAGGGCTCCTTCAGGGAAGCCGCCATCAAGGAGCAGGTTCAGGCCGACAATCCCGGTTGTCCGCTTTTTCGACCTCCCGGTAATGGCAATATCCTGGATCCGGCTTCTCGTGTCAGTCGGGGCTGCCATCGGGGGTTGCACCGGACAGTATTATTAAATTGCTGCTTAAAAGGTTTGCGGGCCCCGGGGGCTATTTGTCGCAGAATATCACGCCAAATCGGATTATACGCCCGATCCGCCGAACTTTTGCCGGAGGTCCCTCCGCAACAGTTTCCAGCCATGGACACGGGGGAGCGATTCAACGATCAGCAGTTTCCGCGGGACCTTGTATCCCGCCAGGTGTTCCCGGCAAAAGACATCGAACTCTGCCTGGCCCAGGCTCATCCCGGGCCGGAGAACAACTGCTGCAACCGCAAATTCCCCTTTCCGTTCGTCCGGCACGCCGAATACCGCGACATCCGCCACAGCCGGGTGACGGACAATCACGTTCTCTACCTCTGTCGGGTAAATCTTCCAGCCCGACATGATGATCATATCCTTTTTCCGGTCAGTGATGCAGAGGATCCCGTCCGCGTCAAGGTTTACGA
>NZ_PIZH01000254.1 GCF_002835825.1 Methanoregula sp.
GACCAGGTGGCGGCGGAGATCCGCCCCCTCTTCCGGCGGAGAGAACCTCCGGTCTTGTAAGACCGCGATGACCCTTGTCGGCAGTCTGCGGGAATACCAAAAAAGTCGTGCGGGGGCGGGCGGGAAAAAGAATCATTTTTATGCCCCGGACGAGAAATTTGAGAACATAACTGGCGATCCCCATGGAGCTGTCCGAAGAACTTGACCAGGAAATGAAGAAGATCAAGAGGGAACACCACAAACGGGACCTGGAAACCCAGATCCATGATCTTTCAGCGGAGATCAACCGGGCAGGCCATGCGGTCTCGGACGAGATCAAAAAAGCAATGGACACCGGAACCAATACTGCACCCGAAAACACACCAGAATAACAGCTTTTTACCGTAAATGTATATCCCGCAGGAGCCGGCGGGAGGGATTATTCCTGTTTCCCAAGGAACTTCTCAAGGCCCGCTTTCAGTTCCGGGATGGAGACCGGTTTCTGGAGCACCCCGAGGTAAGGGTCCTTCATCAGGGCGATCCGCTCTTCCACAGAGGGGGACGCGGTGAAGAGGATCACGGGCAGTTCGCGGATATTGTATTCGGTCCGGAGTTTCTCCAAAAACTCCCAGCCGTTCATCGGCGTCATCATGATGTCGAGCAGGATGAGGGCCGGCGGGTCATTTTTCACGCGTTCCAGCGCATCCAGCACATCCGGCACGAGCACCGGCTCGTAGCCGATCCTGCGCAGCAGGATGTCCATCATATCGAGAATGGGCTGGTCATCCTCAACCAGCATAATCTTACGCGTCATGGTGCATTTCCTCCCTGGGCAGGTGAATGGTGAATGTACTGCCGGCATTCACCACGCTCTCAACCGAAATGCTCCCGCCATGCATCTGCACGATATTTTTTGCAATCGAGAGGGACAGGCCGAGGCGTTCGTACTTCCGCGAGAGGACCGTACCATCGGCCAGCTGGAAGGGTTCGAAGATCGAGCTGAACTGGTCCTGCGGGATGCCGACACCGTTGTCCCGGATCGAGATATGGTGCTGCCGGTCCCCGACCTGTGACCGGTAGAAAATCCCGATCTTCCGCGGGGGCTTGGAATAATTGACGGCATTGGAGAGGAGCGAATCAAGCACCGAGAAGAGCCGTTCCCTGTCACCGGTAATCTGTATGGACTCCTCAATGTTGACCGTAAGCTCTGCCTTGGTCGCGTATCCCCCGGTATCGAGGACTTTCTGGACCAGCGGGGCAAGAGGGAAGGTTGAACGGGACAGGTGGAGTTTCCCGCTTTCGAGAACGGAGAGGTCGAGCATCTGGTTGATGATCTGCCGCTCGCGGTCAACGCTGGCAAGGCAGCGTTCGAGGATTTTCTTTGTGTCTTCCTTGATGCCGAACCCATCCGCATCGGAGAGCAGAAGGTTGAGGTACCCGAGGATCGGCTGGAGCGGTGTCCGGAGCTCGTGGGCAACGGTCACGATGACCCCCCGGCGCCGCTCATTGTCCTTGTGGATCTGGTCTTCGAGACGCTGTTTCTCCGTTATATCTACAATGTTGACGAGGGTTGCCGGGCTGCCCATGTGCATGGCCTGGTTCGTGAAGAGCGAGCCGACCCGCGTCTCCCCGGTCTTGGCCAGGAACCGGAACTCCTTTGCGTGCTTGGTCGGGAATTTTTGTACCCACTGTGCGGAAAATGCAGTGAATGCGTCAAGATCGCCAGGTTCGATGAATGCGGCAAGGCCCTTTCCGGTAATCTCCGCAAGAGAATACCCAACGAACGAAACGAACGATGGGTTGGCAAAACGAATGTACCCGTTCTGGATAATGAGGATGCTTGTCGGGGAACCTTCCGTGAGCTGCCGGTACTTCATCATGTTGTCGTTGTTAAGCTTCTCGGCAAGTTTCCGTGCATTGATGTTGATGACCGAGCAGCTGATCATACCGTCGCTGATCTGGCACCACGAGAGGTTGACCCAGCAGGAGGAGCCGTCCTTTGCGGCTAAGCGGGTCTCGAAATCCGTGGTCGTCTTCTCCTTTCCAATCCGCTCAAGGAACCGGCTCTTCTCCCGGGGCGAGAGGAAGATGTCCAGCAGCGACTTTGACAGGACCTCATCAACGGAATAATTCAGCATGGCCGCAAACTTTTCATTGCTCTGCTTGATCGAGAATTCCGCTGCATCAAAGAGAATGATCCCGAGCTGGGAGTTTTCGAAAACCGTGCGGTACTTGAGTTCTCCGGCATGGATCCGCTCGATGAAATACGCGATGATAACGGCGATAACGATGAACAGGATTGCTTCGGCGGTAATGGTGACAAGGGCCACGGGACTCGGAAAACTGTAAAGATACCCGATGGTCTGGTAGGCAAAACCGCAGGCTGCTGCAACGAACAGGCCCTTTTTCGGGGAGATATAGGATGCATAGATAATGGGGATGAAGAAGAGCTGGGAGGAGATGATGCCCAGTGTGCCCGTTGCAAACGACACCGCAGAGGTGGCGATGCACAGGAGGGCAAGCGAGGCGATGATGACCATTCGCACGAGATCGGTTCCGTGGAGGAAAAGACTGCCAACCCGGACTTGATTCTCCCGCATACTATCTGCCAGTTTGGTGTTCTTGTTATTTGAAAGTAGCAGACGATTCCCGCAATTCCGGAAAGGAGGGCCGGGATTGGTCCTGAGTCCTGACGGGAGTTCTGCATGCCGGACAAACAACCGGAGAAAGAACCACAACACGTCCAGTCAGACGGTATTCTTGCTCAGGAATTCACAAGAGGTGAGATCAGTGGTTTGATATAACTGGCCGGGCAACCTTCGATGGATTATGCGCCCCTACGTGATCGTCAACACTGCCATGAGCGCTGACGGCAAACTTTCTACCCGTGAGCGCCGGCAGGTGAAGATCTCCGGCTCGCAGGACTTCAACCGCGTTGACCGGCTCAAGGCAGGCAGCGACGCGGTGATGGTCGGCATCGGCACCGTGCTCGCAGACGACCCGTCCCTCACGGTAAAATCCGAGGAGTGCCGGAACAACCGGCTGGCCCGGGGGACAAGCCTGCACCCGGTCCGGATTGTCGTGGACAGCCATGCCCGCACCCCCATCGATGCAAAGATCCTCCACAAGGAAGAGGGAAAGAGGGTCATCGCGGTGTCGAAACGGGCGGACCCGGCAAAAGTAAGCGAACTGGAAAAATTCGCAACCATCCTTATTGCGGGGAACGATCGCGTTGACCTTGTGCAGATGATGGAGGAACTCGGCCGGATGGGTATCCGCCGGGTCATGGTCGAAGGCGGGGGCACGCTCATTGCCGGCCTCATTGCGGCCGGGCTCGTGGACGAGATCTACA
>NZ_PIZH01000255.1 GCF_002835825.1 Methanoregula sp.
ATGATACATGAAACAGGTGACGCCATGAATAAAAAAGCCCTTTTGACCTTCACGAAAAAGGACGAGGAATTCGTCGGTGCGCTGGTGGCGACCGGCACCCCGCGTACGGTGGCCCGGGTCCTGGTGTATCTCTTCAAGAACACGGAGGGGACGATGCGCGAGATCGAGCACGGGACCGACTTAAACGAACCGCAGGTGAGCATCGCGCTCAAGCACATGGAGGACCACGGCTGGATCTCGGTCTCTGCGGTGGCGGGTTCCGGGAAAGGCCGGCCAAGCAAGAAAGTGGCGCTGAAGATCCCGGTCCGTGAGATCGTGGACCTGATCGAGGAATCGCAGAAGAGCGCAATAGAGAACCGGCTTGCGCTCCTGCAAAAAGCAAAGGGGTATGTGGCGTAACCGGGTGCCACGGCGGGAGCGGACCCGGCAACCGATGGCGGGGATTATGCCGGGGTTGTGATAACCGGTGGTCTGGTTCACTGATCGCGGTCCTTCAACCCGAACTGTAAGATATTGTCTTACAGTTGCTTCCGGGTTCAGTTCGTGCTCTCCAAGAATATTCCTGATATGGTGACCGGTTGTCTGTTTTGTTATCTGGTACAGTTCCGCAATCAGCGCCTGGGTGAGCCAGACGGTCCCTTCGTCAAGCCGGACCTCGATCCGGCTCTTCCCGTCTTCGGCCTGGTAGAAGAGGATCTGCGACCGGGTGACCGGTTCCGGGAGGGAGGGATCATGCATGGTGTTCGTAGTGTAGTTCCGGTTGCGTGCCCTCATAAATGGTGAGGGTGCGGGGTGAAACTGCAATTTCCTTCATCGCCAGGCCCCCATGCCGTGAATGTTTCAGAGATCGTCAATCTTTTTGAAAAACTGGTGCGTTGTTAAGAATTCCAGGACTGCATTCAGGCCTTTTTCAAGATAGATTGCCCCGATGAGCATCTCAAAACGGTCTGCGAGGATGCAGGTTGATTCCTGGTTCCAGGTTTTTTGTGCCCGCTGGTCCGATCCCCAGATGATATATTCCTGTAAGTGCAGGCAGTCCCGGGCATACCGGTGAAGGGTGGTGTTGTTCCCGTACTGCTCCCGGAAATCGTTGATCTTTTGCGGAGTGACTGTTTCAGTGACGGGGTAGTTTGCGATGATCGCGTAATCCAGGACAAAGTCGCCAAGCGTCGCGAGGCTGTGTTGTTCAGGAATGTTTTTGAGTTGCTCGAACGGGACGTCTTCATTCAGGAAGGCGTTGCTGATGATCGCGCTGATGAGGCGCTCTTTATCCTTAACGCGAAACTTAAGAAGGAATGTTTCTGCGGGATAACAGATCCGGTCGCGATAACCCGCCCAGTCACTCATGTCATCCATACGCGATATGGTCATTCGCGTTATAAAAATCCTGTGAATATTTCCCCGGGGGTGTTTCCGGGAGGATGGGATGGGGATTTGATCGAGCGCGAAAAGGGGGGGAAGATGCGGAGATGAGCCGGTAAGTGCCAGAAAACTCCATTACTGCCCGGTTCCCCGCTCGATGATCCGAAGGTAATCAGTAAAGAGGTATTTTTTATACCGTTTTTTCCCGGTAATTTCCCGGAGAATCTCCAGTTTTTCGAACTGGTCCACCAGGTCATAGGCAGGCTGGTGACTGATGCCAAGCGCTGAACTGATATCGGCAACGGTCACGACAGGTTTTGTGAACAGGAGGTCGAGGAGCCGGACTGCGCTTAACCCTCCGACAGTATTTTTGACAAGGGTATCGATGAGCCGTTCCTTGAGTGCAATGATCTCCTTTGCATTGGCAAGGGCTTCTTTTGATACTTCGATGATGCCGCGAAGGAAAAATTTCAGCCACGATTCCCAGTCACCTTCGATCCGGATTTTCTGGAGATTGTTGTAGTATTCCTCACGGTGCTGTTTTAAGTAGATGCTCAGGTAGAGGAGGGGGCGGGCAAGAATGCCTTTCTGGCAAAGATAAAAGGTAATGAGCAACCGCCCCATACGGCCATTCCCGTAAATAAATGGGTGGATCGTCTCGAACTGGGAATGTACCAGGCCAATTTTGATGAGCGGGGGAATCCGGTCATCGGTGACGATGAACGATTCGAGGTCCTTTAACAGTTCCGGCACTTTTTTTGGGGGTGGGGGCACGAATGTTGCTGAGTGCAGGCCCGATCCCGGCGGGCCAATCCAGTTCTGGACGGTGCGGATCTTTCCCGGTTCTTTCTTGCCGCCTCGTGTTTCCTCAAGGAGAGTCCGGTGGATTTCCTGCAGGATCGCGATGGAAAAAAGTTCATGGCTTGTACGCCTGATGCCCTCATCCATTGCCCGGATGTAATTGATAACTTCTTTGACCTCGTTAATGTCATCGGCCGGGACCATGTCTGCTTCGAACTCAAGCACGCCCTGGAGCGATGCCTGGGTACCTTCGATCTGGGAGCTGAGCAGCGCCTCTTTTTTCACGTACATTGCAACGAAGAGATCGGCATTGGGGAGGATTGTGGTCATGCCATCCAGGCGTGCGAGGGCCCGGTCCGCTTCTGAAAGGAGGTGATGAAGTTCGTCATCGAAATGCACCGGGGGATCCGGTGGCAGCGGTTTTGGGACATATGCCTGGTATCCTCCGTTCTGGCGAACCGTGATTCCCATCCGGCTTTCGTGCATATGTCTTCCTCTCCAGAATTCTCATTACGATCCCGCGTGTAATTCTGGCCAGCCAGAGTTACATTGTGCTCATGGTGTTTAAGTCTGTTTTACCAGAATAAGGTTTTGGCACCGGTGTCCCTGCAGATATAATAATAAAAGAAAAGGAGCGGGGTGAGAAAATGACGATGCCTTGCGGTAATTTCTTCACAAATTGACCAGCGTCACGTACTCTCCGGCCCCTGCCGGAAATGTTCCCGGTATTTCCGGCACACGTCATCCTCCCTGAGAAAGAATACGTCCCCCGGTTCATCCGGTTGTTCGTAAAACCCCGGCACGTACTTCGCCAGGTTCGAATACTGCACGCCCCGCTCTGTGTCCGGCATTACGGCCAGGCTTTTTATGAGCCGGATGACGCACGCTTCCGGCAGGGGGATGCAGTCGTTCCTGTGATCGGACCAGTGCAGGAGAAAATAGGCTGCCGGTCGGCCGTTGATGACCGAAACGAAGATGTCGGTGCCGCTTCGTACGGTGTTGCCGGTGTAATACGAGAACCGGGGCACAAGGAAGAGGGGGATGTCGGTCGCGGTGTTGATTGCGGGAGTTGTTGTGTTTTTAGGCATCTTTGAATCATCTCGTGCATCACATCCGGTAATCCTGTTGGCAGGCGGATGGTATAAC
>NZ_PIZH01000256.1 GCF_002835825.1 Methanoregula sp.
GGTATGTGATGCGTTTTTCCGTTTTCCGGTGCAATGCCGTTCACGGGTATCAGCCTCCCACCGTGTTTCGCTGGCACAGTGCGGTTGTCTGCTGTCAGTGGCTCGTCCTGCAACTGCATCGCAGGAGCGTTTCACTCAAGTATCTGTCGCGCACGCCCTGCCAATAAACCCATTGCTTTAGCACGGACCCAGGGTGGAAGAATAGTGCATTCCGGTGTCAGCGGGACATGATCCATTGACAGGAGATTCCAGCCCCACTTGGGCCCCATGTCTGAAGACCCTCACACCCACCCGGACGCCGCCCAACCGACAAGGAACCCGATAATCGTCCCCCCGCAGATCGGAGGCAGCCCGGCCTGCGGTTTGCCCGACATCACGAAATACAACAAAACGGCAAGCCCGGCAACCGACCCAAGAATCGCCCCGAGCGCCGGGAGATTAATGAGCCCACCAAGGCGTGAGCCTTTCAGGAAGACATTAGCCGAGACCACGAGGATCGCGGGCATGATCATATCGCCCATGCCGATGATGAACGCTGCCCGCTCGCCGCCATCGCCGAGTTTCCCGATCCCTTCTTTGATAAACGAGTAGTCCTTCCGCTTGGGGATGACAAAGAGGATCGGGGTCTTCTGATCGATCACACCCTCGGCCAGCGTGATCATGTGCCTTGTCTTGTACACAGAGATCGCATCGTAGACAGCGAGAAGGACGAGGAGGATGAGGACCGGGAGGACTTCCAGCGATGCCCCGAAGATCGCTGCAACACCGGCACCGATCAGGATGCCGAGACCGTCGATGACATACCACTCCGGGAATTTGTACAAAAGGAGCGTGGCAAGGATTGCGAGGATGAGCGTAATGACCATCGCCAGGTCGGACTCTCCCATGGCCGCGAACGTGACTGCCGCAAAGATGTAGCAGAACGTCAGGAATATGGAGATCCCGATGACTGCCGCGATGACCCGTTTCATGTCGTATTTTATCAGGAGGAGCAGGAACGCTGTGAAGACGAGCAGGATGCCGATGAACCAGACCGGGTTTGCCAAATCTTCGGGATTCTCGAAGGCCACGATACCCGAGGCCTGGACAGGGAGCGAGAGGAGGACGGCTCCGATCTCCACGGCAAGGAGGAGGAGCGGCATGGCGATTAAGGGGGCGAGGTTCTTCGTATCCATGGATATCTCCGAATGTGGGTGACGCTTCTGGTTTAGTTAGATTAATTAGTGCGCTCTCATCATGTAAAAGCATGGAGATTCGCGAGTACTTACCCGATATCCTGCTCACGGTCGTGATGGTCATATCGACCCTCGTCCTCATTCTCCGGTTCTGGCAGGACCTGATCATCGCGGTCGCGGCAGCCCTGATGATGCTCTCGATCGGGGGGCTCTTCCTCTCGCTCGAGGTCAAGATGCGCCACCTTGAGGAGAGCGTGATCACCCGCGAGCGGATGCTGCGGACCAACCTTGAGGAGATTTCGACCCGCATGGTGGAGAAGTACGACATGGCCATCACCCACCTCGACGAGCACGTTGCCGAGCTCTCGCGGCGGGCATATCGGTAACCGGACCATCAGGGCTGAATACGAATGGGCGTTGCATTACGGGATATCATCGCGGACTACAAGACACCGGTCACCTGGGAGGCCCTTCCGGGCATTGCGGCAGTGGACGCCAACAATACCCTGTACCAGTTCCTCACCATCATCCGGCAGCCGGATGGCACACCCCTGATGGACCGGCAGGGCAGGGTCACCTCCCACCTCTCCGGCATCCTCTTCCGGATCTCGAACTTCATGGCAAAGGGGATCAAGCCGGTCTTTGTCTTCGATGGGAAACCCACGGAACTGAAGCAGGCAACGATCGACGAGCGCCGGAAGCTCCGCGATGCTGCGGGCGAGAAGTGGAAGGAAGCGGTGGAACGCGGGGACGAGGCCGAGGCCTACAAACAGGCCCGGTCATCGACACGGGTCGACGCCACCATTATCGAGACCTCCAAACAGTTACTGGGCCTGATGGGGATCCCGGTTGTCCAGGCCCCGGGCGAAGGCGAGGCCCAGGCTGCATTCATGGTGGCACGTGGCGATTGCCGGTACGTCATTTCGCAGGACTATGACACGCTCCTCTTCGGCGCCCCGACCCTTGTGCGCAACCTGACGGTATCGGGCAAGCGGAAGATCCGGGGCCGGCAGATCACAGTAAATCCAGAACGGATCGTTCTCGCGGAGACGCTTGCCGGCCTGAAACTCACCCGCGAACAGCTGATCGAGATCGGGATTCTCGTAGGGACGGACTTCAACCCGGGCGTTGAAGGCGTTGGCGCAAAGACCGGCCTGAAGATCGTGCAGAAGGGGGAATTCGCGGCGAAACTCAAAGAGAAACTGCCGGACTTCGATCCGGCACCGGTGATGGAGATGTTCCTCAAACCACCGGTAACAACCGAATATTCGGTTGCAGCCGGCCACCCGGATGCCGAAGGAATCAAAAAGATGCTCTGCGATGGCTACGACTTCTCAGAAGAACGGGTGGACAAAGCGCTCGAAGGGTTCTCAGTGAAGGCCGGGCAGAAGACACTCGAGAGCTGGTTCTAGACCTCATCACTGGGTTCTCATTACGTCACAGCTTCTCTTCGCCGTACGTGCCGGTGTACGAGGTCTTGAAAAGGATCTTCGTCCCTTCAGTCCAGAGATCTTTTATCTCGTTCTGGTACATCCAGACCATCTCATAGTTCTGCAGGCCCGAGTACAGGGCTACCAGCAGCAGCGCAAGCGTATGGGGGTCTACCTGCGTCTGGATGAAGTGCTTCTTCTTCTCCCTCTTGATAACTTCTTCGAAGGTTGCAACAAGACCGGCATAGTATTCCCGAGTTGCATGCCGGACTTCCGTGTTCCGCGCCGCAAGGGCAAACATCTCGAAGAAGATCGCTCGCTGGCGGTCATCCGCGAGAGAGAAACGCTCGAAAAGCTGGGAGAACACCTCCTCGATGGGGCGGTTGTAAAAGGATTCGAACGTCGTTTTTTCGATATCGGACTGGAACCTGTTCAGGACCGCGGCAACAAGTTCTTCCTTGCTCTTGAAGTACCAGTAAACCGCACCCTTGGTCACACCAATCCTTTTTGCAACGTCATCGATGGTCATCTGGTTGCAGCCCCGTTCTGCGATCACGTCCATGGCGGCATCAATGATCCGGCGCTTTGCATCCTCCTTGTATTCCGGGACAACCTTCGGCATTGCTCCTCATATTCACTTCATTCGGGAGAGGTAAAAAACATTGCATACGGATAAAAACAAACCGTTTGGTATTTA
>NZ_PIZH01000257.1 GCF_002835825.1 Methanoregula sp.
GAGCCGGCCGGCACGGGCGACGCGGTCGCGTATATTACCGAGTCCGTCCACCAGACCACCGGCATCCCCTCGCAGTCCGGGCGGACGCCGGAGGAAGCGGCACGCCACTGCGAAGCGGAGATCGCCGCTGCAACGGCCCTTGCCCGTGCCGTCAAGGCGTACCGGCTGGAGATCAGCCTGACCGGAAAGTTCTGGGAAGCGATTGAAGACGCCCTTGAACGGCAGGCGCCCCAAAGAGCGAAGGTCACGACCCCCCCAAAGTCGGCGACGGTAGGTACCGGCCGGGCCGTGCTCCGTGACCCGGGCACCGGCCTCTTCGGGCCCGGTCATATCCCGGTCGTGTACGCCGGCCCGAGCATGAATCCCACGCTCGTCTCCCCGGACCTGCTGGACGTGGTGCCGTACGGGGAGACGGCCCCGTCTGCGGGGGATGTTGTCTGCTTCCTGCGGGAAGCAACCGGGCAGGTCGTTGTCCACCGGATCGTCAGGATCGCAGGTAAACGTATCACAACGCAGGGCGACAACAACCCGGAACCGGACCCCGATCTGCTCCAGGCAGGCGATATCCTCGGGAAGGTGATCGGGGCACGGCGGGGAGAGAAGCGGCGGGCGGTCACCGGCGGGACAGCGGGCCGGGCCGTGTTCCGGTGGCGACGTTTCTCAACCCGCGTACGGAATGCCGCAGGACTGGTTCTCCTCTCCGCAGGACCGGCATGGGCGGTCACCCGTTCCCTTGCCCGGTTCCTGCCGGCGGGCCTGAAGCCCCGCATCGTGTACTTCACCACCTGGAACTACGGCACCCTCCGGCTCTATTTCGGCAAGACCCTTGCCGGCGACTATGATCCGGCCCGGGGAAACTGGAAGATCCGGCTGCCGTACCGGGCGCTGGTCAGTGCAGAGGAACTGCCAGGAATTGATGAACTGAAACGCCTCGCGCCGGCCCGCAGCCCGGCCGCCGGTGACCGGGCAGCACCCCTGCCGGCAGAGGGGGAGTGATCCGCGTATGGAACCGGGTAATCGTTCCGCACGGGACTGGAGCAGGGAGACAGCGATCTGCCTTGTCATCTTCCTTGCCGCACTGTTCATCGTCATCGCGGTTTCGATCCCGGGCCTCGTAATAAATGACGAATGGATGACGGTAAACCAGGTCCACCAGCTGAGTGCCGGGCACCAGGTCTCGCTGAACGAGGGAAAATATGGTTCGTACTACGGCGGCATACCCTCCCGGTATTTTACTCGCATGAACAATGTGCTCAGGTACTCGCTGGCCCTCCCCCTTGCCTCGATGCCGGCCATGCTCGCGATCAGCCTTTTTGGCGATCATTTCCGGCTGGCGGTGCTCTTCCTCTGGGCCTCCATCCCGCTTGTGACAACGCTCCTTGTCAGCCGGGCGTTTCCGGAGTATGCTCGGGTACTGTCGGTCCGGCTCCCGGTGATCGGCGCCGTTGCCACGTTCCTGCTCCTCGTGCTCAACGGCATCTGGTATTCCCCCTTCATCGCCTCTACAGCGAACGCCCCGGTGGAAGTGGCAGCGGTAGTCTTCACCAGCCACCTCTTCTTTGCCCTGACGATCGTGATGGCGTACCTTATTGCAGCCCGGATCTTTCACAACCGGTGGATGGCCGTTGCTGCTGCCGTGTTCTGCATGGCCGGCTCAACCTATCTCCTCTGGGGCGGTACGGCAAAGGACCACAGCGCGACCGCTGCGGTATTCTCCCTCGTGCTCTTCTTCTTTGTTAGTTATTTCCAGTCCCGAAGGTTCCGTGATGCCGCGTGCGGGTTCTTCTTCATCGGGCTGCTCGCATGGTTCCGCCCGGAGATCGGCCTTGCTGCCGCGATCTGCCTCGGGATTCTCTTCGCTGCAGAGAACCTCCTCCGCATCTGGCAGAAAAAAGATACTATGGCGTCTGGGCTTGCGCATATGGGCGCCGTCCTCTTCACGGCACTCGGCGCCCTGCCCTTCTTTATCAACAACCTGATTGTTTCCGGAAATCCCCTGCTCCCCGCACTTGTCATGGAGAGAAATGTCCGGTACGGCATCACGAACGTGGTGGTCTCGCCCGTATCCCCCGTTGCGGAAACGGGTTCGCAGGTCGTCACAGCGGATCCCGTCACGCTCGGGAGCGGTTTTTTCGTGACGCTCCAGCAGTACGTGTTTACCCTTCCCCGCGGACTCCCCGGCGATCTCGCGGGGATCCTCTTCTTCCCGGAAAACGGCAGCCTCGGCTTCTTCCTTATCGTCCCCGTCCTGTTGCTCGCACTCGTGCTGCTGCCGTTCTTTCTTCTCCAAAAACGGGAGAAAAACAATCTTTTCAGGGAGGACATGAAAATCCTCATCCTTTTGTCTGCTGCCGTCTTTCTGGTCTTTCTGGCTTACACCCACAACCTGCATAACATAAATACCGGGGACGGGATCTGGCCGGACATCCGCTACCTCTCGCCGGCATACCTGCCGGCAACACTGCTGGGTCTCCTGCTCCTAGAAAAGATGGACCTGATTCACGATCCGGGAATCCTTGTTCGGAACACCGTCATACCCGGATTCCTGCTGGCAGTCTTCCTCGCGGTTCCTGCAATCGCAACCGTCCCGGCAGGGAACATAAGCCTCCATACCCTGTACCGCTTTTTTGGCATCCTGGTACTGGCAGAGATCCTAGCCATCGCTGCACTCGTGCTCGTCAGCGGGAAACGAGGCAGGCCGGGATCGTTTCTCGCGGAGTATGCCCTGCCCGTCCCGGTGCTCACGGTTCTTGCCTGGCAGCTGGTACTGATCCTCCTCGTCTTCCCGATCGCAAAGTTCGACGGGTACTCGTTCTGGATCCCCTGCATGGATGCCCTGCACCAGGCATGGGGCCATCTCTCGGCATGTCCCTGATCCTGACCGGAGATCAGCAGGGCCGGAGCGCCGGACGATTAACCAGAAACAGAGAATGCGAAACAGAAGATTCAGATCCCACCGGCTCTCCAATAAAAAATCGAGGATGAGGCGGGGGGATGTGCCCGTTCAATCCATCATCGAAAGCAGGTCGTCATAGACCCGGTACATCGTACCATCCGACATCAGCGCGATGATCTCCACGCGGTCAGTGCCTTTCGATCCATCGAGGATAATCTCGGTGATGCCCTTGAGCGGCAGAATCATGCCCGTTGCCACCGAACCATCCGGACGGGTGACTTTCACATCAGCGCTTTTAATGCTCCCGTGCCCGGCACTGCCGGCGAACGTGACCAGGATCCGGGCCGTGATCGAGCTCTTCTGGACCTGGAAGTAGAGTTTCTGTCCCGAGGGGAGGGTCTGCGT
>NZ_PIZH01000258.1 GCF_002835825.1 Methanoregula sp.
CTGTGCTGTTTGATCTCGGTCTCGAATTTCTCCAGCTGGGCTTTTGAAGTCGCGCCCTCCATCGCGATATTAGTGCGATCAATAGTCAGGGTGCGGATCTGGTCCGTGCACTCGGCAACCCGGGTCTCGGCACGCTTGGAGTCCATGTACACGCGGTTGATGGCCTCGAGGTTCGTCTCCTTCTCTTTTTTGAGGCGGACGATGGTCTGCTCGGCAAGCTTGATCCCACCCTTTGCCTCCTCGAGTTCCGCGATCAGCTTGAGGTAGTCGGCCCCGCTCTTTTTGTTGATCAGGTCATCGATGTCGGTTAAGTCCGCCTTGAGATAGGAGAGCTCGTTCTCCTCGATCCCCCGGTCGGAGGCTATCCGGCCAAGCTGGATCGTGTGGTCCTCGGCCGATTGTAACAAAGACCTGAGCTCCTTCTCCCGCTCGTGGAGCTGGGCTGCGGAGCGGCAGTTCTGGTAGAACGTCAGCTCGTTCTGCCACTTCTGGTACTCAAGGGCATGCGTCCGCTCCCGCTTCAGTTCATTTGCACGCTTTGAAAGCTCGATTAAGAGGAGTTCCTCGCGTTCAATCCGCTCACGGACGATATCAAGCTCTGCAAGCGACTGCTGCTTCTTGGTGTCGAACTCGGCCACGCCCGCGATCTCATCGATTATCTTCCGGCGCTCGAAGTCGCTCATCTCCATGATGCGGGTGACATCGCCCTGCATGACAACGTTATAACCGTGGGGTTTGATCCCGTGCTTTGCCAGGTGGTCGACAATATCACTCTGCTTGCAGAGGCGTTCGTTGAGGTAGTTGTAGCTGTAGTATCCGTTGCCGGTCCGCTTGATCCTCCGGCGGATCTTCGTCCCGTCGGAGAATTCGAGTGCAACCTCGGCAGTATTCCGTCCGGAATTCAGGTTGATGAGGTCGGTCAGTTTCTCGGCCCGGAGATTGCGCGAACTCGATAGCGCGAGGACAAAAAGGATAGAATCGATGATGTTACTCTTGCCCGAGCCATTGGGCCCGGATATTACAGTAAACCCCTCTAAAAAGGGAATTTTTGTCTTTTTTGAAAAAGACTTGAAATTGTCGATCTCCAGACCTGTGATATGCAAAGATCCGGCTCCTTACTTCTTTGCAGGATCCTTCTTTTGCTCATCCTCGGTTGCGTAGATGAGTTCGCCCTGCTTGGGCCGTGAGCCCTTCTTTCCCTGCCCATAGCCGGCACGGGCAACAATATAGTCCTTCTCACCGCGGCGGGGCTCAAGCTTCATGGTGCCATCGGGCTGCATAATCATGTCCATGACCGGCTCTGCAGGTGCTGCGGGTGCCTCGGGGGCACGGCTTTTGGGGCGGATGACCGTGCTGCCGGACGTGGACTGGGCAGGTGCTGCCGGGGCTGCACCCTGCGATCCCTGGACGATCGGCCCGCGCTTCAGTTCCTGCATGCGGCGTTCCTCGGTCTGCTTGGACATCTTCATGGCAACGGACTTGAGATCGAGGAGCTCCTGGGTCAGGCCCTTTACGAGCGCCTCCATCTCTCTTACCTTCTTCTCGAGGGCGGCAATGCGGTCCTCGCTTGCTGAACCTTCCATCATCTGAATCAGTTTCTCCTGTTGATCGAGTTCGTGCTCAAGGTACTTGATCTCTGCATCTTCGCGCGCTATACTCGTATAGTACTCGTGCAGCGCATTCCTCTTATAATAATAGTAATGATCGCCTGATTAGGTAAAAAGCATTGTGGCTGAAACCTGCATTTTAAATGAAATTTGCCGTTCTTATCTGATATCAGGAAAGATGAGCGGCCGGCTTTACAAAAAACAGGCAATACATCCTTTCCCGTGGTTCCTCCGCGCCGGAAGGGTGGTTGCATCCTCCCCCCCTGCAGGTTTTCTTCGTTCTCACCATGAATGCCCCGGGTTCCCTTGTGACAACGAAATGGTATTACCTGATCCGAGCGAACTTTTCTCCATATGTCCTATCTGGCAAAAACAGATCCGGCAATTGCCGATATTATCGAAAAGGAGAGGCTCCGCCAGGTAAACGGCCTGGAGCTGATCGCGTCTGAAAACGTTGTTTCGCGTGCCGTACTCGAGGCAATGGGCTCCATCATGACCAACAAGTATGCCGAGGGCTACCCCGGCAAGCGCTACTATGGCGGCTGCGAGTTCCACGATATGGCCGAGAACCTTGCCCGCGACCGGCTCAAGAAACTGTTCGGGGCAGAGCACGCAAACGTGCAGGCCCACTCGGGCACCCAGGCGAACATGGCGGTTTATTTTGCAGCCATCAAGCTGGGAGACAAGATCCTCTCCATGAAGCTCAACCAGGGAGGCCACCTTTCTCACGGCTCCCCGGTCAGCTTCACCGGAAAGTTCTACCAGGTGGCACAATACGGCGTTGACGAGAAGACCGAGATGCTCGACTACGGTGCAGTGGCGGAGATGGCCAAAAAGGAGAAGCCCCAGATCATTGTCTGTGGTGCCTCGGCTTACCCACGGACGATCGACTTCAAGGCATTCCAGGAGATCGCCGATGATGTTGGTGCTGTCTGTCTCGCGGATATCGCCCACATCGCCGGCCTCGTTGCCACCGGACTCCACCCAACATCGGTCGGCGTGGTAAACTACACCACCACGACCACCCACAAAACCCTCCGCGGTCCCCGCGGCGGCGCCATCATGTGCAATGCTGACCTCGGCGTTGCCATCGACAAGGCGGTCTTCCCCGGCATGCAGGGCGGCCCCCTGATGCACACCATCGCAGCAAAGGCGGTCTGTTTTGAGGAGGCGCTCAAGCCTTCGTTCAGGGAATACAACCAGCAGATCATCAAAAACGCAAAAGTCCTTGCCGAGACTTTGATGGCAAACGGCCTCCGGCTCGTCTCGGGCGGCACCGACAACCACCTGATGCTCCTCGACCTGACCGAGCAGGGCATCACCGGCCTCGAAGCCGAGACTGCCCTTGGCAAAGCCGGCATCACGGTGAACAAGAACACCATCCCGAACGAGACCAAGAGCCCGTTCGTGACAAGCGGCCTCCGTATCGGCACCCCGGCCGTCACCTCACGGGGCATGAAAGAGACCGAGATGCGCCTTATCGGTTCCTGGATCGCCAGCGTCATCAAGGACACTAAGAACGAGAAGAACACGAACGATGTCCGCGGCAAGGTCGAAGCCCTGCCATCGAAGTTCACCCCCTACCCCGAATAAGCAAAGGAGACCCGGAAAAGGTGGCCACGATCCCTGACGGACAACAGACATCTGAAAACCGCCTTGCAGCCGTCGGGGAAGCAAAAGCAGGCCCGGGGG
>NZ_PIZH01000259.1 GCF_002835825.1 Methanoregula sp.
ATCCAGTACTCGTTGATATGGTACGAAGAGAGGCAACCCCCGATGTACGGCATCATCTCATAGAGGCTGACCTCATGATCCCGTGCAAGTGCGTGTGCTGCAACAAGCCCGCTCAGTCCACCCCCGATAATCCCGATCTTCATGATTGCTGTTCTATACTATTTTCGCGGTGAAATGAAAAAGGCTCCGCAGAATCTGCCTCAATTGGCATATTTTCCCCGTAAATGCAATAAGAAAGTTTTTGTACTCTCGAAAATAAAGGTTCATACGAGCAAAAGGACTTAAAAGAATCAGGATAAAGTACTTCTCTGTTATTATCCCATTGGACGGTGTCACCAGATGCGGGTTTTTTTCATAGGGTTCGGCCAGGCTGGCGGAAAAATTGTCGATATGTTCATCGAGCAGGACAAGAAGCTCGGCACGAACAGTTTCCGGGGAATCGCCGTCAATACCGCACGAACGGACCTGATGGGACTCAAAAACATTGAATTGAGAGACCGGATCCTGATCGGCCAGACAATGGTCAAAGGTCATGGGGTAGGTACCGACAACGTGACCGGTGCCCGGGTTACCGCGGATGAGATCGACAGCATCATCAGCGCCATCGACAGCAGGGGCACTCATGATGTCGATGCCTTTGTTATCGTTGCAGGATTAGGTGGAGGTACGGGTTCCGGAGGTTCTCCGGTTCTGGCACGCCATCTCAAGCGGATTTACCGCGAACCAGTATATGCTCTTGGTATTATTCCTGCCCCTGAAGAAGGCAGGCTTTATTCCTATAATGCGGCAAGAAGCCTGACTACTCTTGTGAATGAAGCGGACAATACATTCATTTTTGACAACAGCGCCTGGAAAAACGAGGGAGAGAGTGTCAAGACCGCGTTCCAGCGCCTGAACAATGAAGTTGTCAGAAGATTCGGTGTCCTTTTCCGTGCCGGAGAAGTCGGCCGGATGGGCGTGGGCGAGATGGTCGTGGATTCCAGTGAGATCATCAATACCCTGCGTGGCGGGGGTATCACGTCTGTCGGATATGCGATAAGCGAGGTGCAGAGCAAGGCAACAAAGGAGAAGAAGGGACTTCTCGGGGGCCTGAAAGACAAGTTTGGGGCAAAGAGGGAAGCAAACGAGGAAGTTTTGCTTGGCGAAGACAGGTCCGCAAAGATCGTTGCCTTAGTCCGCAGGGCAATGCTCGGGCGGCTGACCCTTCCCTGCGACTACTCCACTGCCGAACGGGCGCTGGTCCTCCTTGCCGGCCCTCCGGATGAGATGGACCGCAAGGGTGTGGAGAAAGCGAAGAGCTGGGTTGAAGAGAATATTGCCGGTGTCGAAGTGCGTGGCGGCGACTATCCGGTCAACAGCGAATACGTTGCTGCCGTTGTGATGCTGGCAACGGTTGGCAATGCACCCAGGATCAAGGAACTCCTTGATATCGCCAAAGAAACAAAAGAAGATGTTATAAAGTCAAAGGAGAAAAAAACGAGTATGTTTGAAGAAGGGATTGATCCCTTGTTTGAGTGAGGTTGATGATGAAGGTAACAAAAATAATTATTCTTGCAGTTGTTGCTCTGTTTTTTTGCATTCCCGCGGTATCGGCATTCACGGTTGAAGGAATGACGATCGAACCCTCCGGTTCGCTCACACCCGGTACAACAGTCACTGCTTCCTTTAAGATCGGGTTTTCAGCCTCATCGAGTCTGACATTTCCCGAAGGCAGTGACCTTGTGCTGACCACTGATCTTAAGGATCCAACGTGGGCGTACACTATCATTCTGAATGATGTTGAAAATCCGCGAAATCCTGTTGGTGGAAGAACCCTTGAACTGAGTGGATTTGAGATCTCGTATCCTTCAAAGGTGAGTGAAGTCATCCGTGTTACCCTCAAGGGGACTGCCCCGACTGTTGATGCCACCACGGAGAAGACCATCCTCAATGTAAAAGAAGTGGACTCGAACGGGAATACCGTGGCAAGCTCCGTTGTCACCAAGACGGCCCTTGTCATTAACACGGGTGATGTAACAAGGCAGGTCTCGGAGAAGAACTCCAACCTGCAGGCACTTCAGGCACAGATCGACGAGAAAAGTGCCATGGGTGTTGATACATCTTCCGCCGAAGCATACTTTAATGATGCACAGTCCAAAATATCAACCGCATCGTCACGGCCTGCAACACAATATTCCGAAGCGATTGCAGACCTGACCGCAGCCCAGACATCTATCGATGCAGGAAACGCCGCTGTCGAGCTTGCATGGGCTGAAATGGAGGTTGGCAATGCGCAGGTCCCCATCGACCGGGTTGATGGTGTTATCGCATGGTTTAAGGGTAACCAGAGTACGGCCAGCGATGCGCAATTGTCAGCCATTGTTGCTAAACGTGAATCGGCAGTAACGTTTCTCTCCAATGCGAACGATGCCATCAACAGCGGAAACTACCAGCAGGCACGGGCCAAGGCTGCTGAAGCATTCACCAAAGCAAATGAGTCCTATACCGATGCCCTGGTACGCCAGAAAGAATTGTCATCCGGGTTCCAGCTCCCGAATATCCTGCCGAGTAATATCAAATTACCGGGCGGGATTTTCCTCATCATCGGAATAATTGTTATTGTCCTTGTTGTCGTTGGGGTAATCATTTACCGCAGGCGTTCCAGCTGGGATGAGCTTGGGTAATTCTGTATACCTTTTTTCTCTAACGTTGTTTTGTGACTCAGTAATACCCGCTTCATCAGGTACTTTGTGATTTACAGAGTGCTAGCTGGCGTGTGTGTTCTATTCCTGGAAGAAAAGAATAACCCTCTTGTCGAATCTCATCTGAGATGAGGTATGAGTCGACCCTGCAAAGTTCTTCGACCAGGATCTTTCGAAGAAATGATACACGAGAAGAACCTTCAAGGTTCTTCGACCAGGATCTTTCGAAGAAATGATACACGAGAAGAACCTTCAAGGTTCTTCGACCAGGATCTTTCGAAGAAATGATACACGAGAAGAACCTTCAAGGTTCTTCGACCAGGATCTTTCGAAGAAATGATACACGAGAAGAACCTTCAAGGTTCTTCGAACAGGATCTTTCGAAGAATGTCAATCGTTATTCCCATCGTTTTTTTTTCTTGAACCCCGTGGAGGCTCAAGTGGGAATGGATACTGTTTATGAAACGATGGTTGGCTTCAGTATTTCCCTAATTTTTTGTTTTTAATCAGGATTTAGGATTTTACGGTTTTTTGTGGGGGTCGGGCAGGGGCCGGACGGTTTTTATGACCCGTGGTGGTGAAAA
>NZ_PIZH01000260.1 GCF_002835825.1 Methanoregula sp.
TTGCATGCGTGCGCTCAACACGATAGACCCGCATCCTCCTTTGTGGGCAGCGTAGGATGTGTAAAAGAGAAAGGGGTTTGGATCCCTTCATGCGTGTGGAAAAGGAAGAAGCACGGAAAGGCATGACCGAAGGCGGCATCCCCATCGGCTCGGTCCTGGTGCGGAACACAACGATTATCGGCCGGGGGCACAACCGTCGTGTCCAGCAGGAGAACCCGATGATCCACGCGGAGATCGACTGCCTCATGCAGGCCGGCCGGATCGGCAGTTACGGCAATACCGTCCTGTATTCCACGCTGATGCCGTGCTTTCTGTGTGCGGGCGCTGCCGTCCAGTTCGGGATCAAAAAAGTGATCGTTGCCGAGTCGCGGAATTTCCTTGGTGCCCGGGCGTTTATGGAGGAGCACGGGATCGAGGTCGTTGATCTCGATGACCGGGAATGGGCAGCTTTTTTCGGGAAATGGTGCCGGGAACACCCGAAGCTGTGGAACGAGGATATCGGGGAGGACTAAAACGTACCGGTCTTGGGGATTATTACAAAAATACCAGACCAAAAACCGTTTTGCGGATTTTTTCGCCTATGGTTTCCCCATGCGATAAAAAAGAGCCGGGTATTGGGAGCGATAATTACGAGAGAAAATATCACGGGGAGGTTCGGACAAATGCCCCGCTCCGCCCGGGCATTTCGTACCGCGAGAACCAGGCACCGGTTGCCGTTGCAGTGGTGCCGGCCGTGAAGTTCACGAGGCCCTCCCCGGATGCTTCGCTGAAGGTATCGCCGTCATACGGTTCAAGTGCGAACGGCGTAGTGCTGTGGCCCGGATATACCATGAGTGTTCCGGCTTCTTCGACAATCCTGACCGTGCCGTAATAGTCCTGCATGTACGAGCCGGTATAGTACTTCAGGTCGCGGAAGGGCTTCGGGCTGGCCGGTTTTTCGACCTGTTGTGGCGTCATGGAATCCAGCGCTGCCTGCAGGTTCTGCTCAGCTTCACCGTACCAGTCCTTGCCGATCCTGCCGGTATAATACAACTCGTTCCAGCCATTGCTGATGCTTGTGGTGAGAGGGTTCCCTTCCGGGAACCGGTTGGTCAGGACAACAAGTGCCATCCTGTCCTCCGGCCAGACCGTAATGAGCGTGACAATGCCATGCGAGAACATCCCGTCCTTCTCGACACGGGTGCGGCCGCCGTCCAGGTACGTGTTCCAGCCAAGCCCGGAGCCGGACATCCCGCTGCCATAATAGGACCTGATGAACGAAGGTGTATGGGTTTCGCGGAGAGCGCTTGCATTCACAACCTGTTTCCCGTCAATGGAGCCCCCGTTTGCCTGTAGGCGGGCGTACCGGGCCATGTCATTCAGCGTAGAGCTCACTCCCCCTGCAGGCGAGTTTGTGTCGTCGTTATTGTACGGCCCGGCAACAAGTGTCCCGGTCTGCATCGGGTAAACCTCGACGCGATCAGCAGAGCTGGTGAAATCTGAGAACCGGGCGCTTGTGTTGTACATGCCGGCCGGGACAAAGATCCGTTCCGCGACCAGGGCCTCAAAGGACTTGCCAACTTTCTTTGCCGCAGTCTCGCCCGCGATCGTTATCCCGATATTGGAATACGCGTACGATGAGCGGAAGGCGCCGGGCAGCCCGAGGTACCGTAGCCGGTCCAGGATCTCCGGCCGCGTGTACATAAAGTCGTTCTGGAGCTCATCGGTGCCGTACTCCGGCAGGCCGGACCGGTGAGAGAGGAGATCGCGGAAGGTGACATGCTGCGTGACGTACGGGTCGGAGAGCGTAAAGCCGGGGTTCACCGAGACGATGGTATCGTCCCACGACAGTTCACCGTTCCCGACCATGTCCGCGATCATCGTCCCGGTCACGGCCTTGGAGATGGACGCGAGCTGGAATTTTGTGTCCGGGCCGACTGGTTCTTTCGAAGTAACGTTCTTCACGCCAAAGGTCCGGAGGTAGACGACCTTGTCGTCCTTGACAACAGCGATCGCCATAGCCGGGACACCGCTCTGGTTGAACGTCTTCTCTGCATAGGCGTCGAACTTCGGGACGAGTTCTGCGGTATCCACAGCTGCCGAGGTTTTTGCAGCGGTGCTGACCGCTGGCTGCACCGGTTCCTTGACAGAGACGGGCTGTACACACCCGGCAGCAAGTATGGCTGCACAGATGAGCACGATAAGAAGATACCTGGTTTTTGCCTGCATGCTGGAAACACTCGGAATTATCATTTTTGGGACAATAAACGTAGTGATTTATCTGCAGTGCAATCCGGACCGGGAAAACGAAAATGATTGCCGCCGGAACAATTTTCCTTATGAGATAAAGCCACTCGTTTATAGGGGAGTTCTGCCAACAATACAATTACATTTTCTGAAGGATGGTCACAACGATGCCAGGATCCCCTCAATCACCGCTCACCCGCCTCATGCTCGTCATAGTCTGCCTCTCAATCGCCGGGACATGCATTGCCGGAGCCCACTATTATGCAGTCGACCTCCCGCAGCAGAACCCACAGGCTCCGGCCAACACCCTTATGACCTGCAGCCAGTCCTGTGATGCCGAGTACTATTCCTGTATGCCCTATTGCAAGAGATACCATGATATCAATTCCCTCAACTCCTGCCGGAGCAACTGCCAGACGGAGTACACTGCCTGCAAAGCCAGATGCCAGTAAATTTCCTTTTTCCCTTTACACCGCGTTTATATGGCAATCAGACCTACCAGAGGATAGCACCGTTATAAAGGATGGTTTTACCATTGTCACACACCGAACATTCGCCGCTTGCCCGGCTCGTCCTCTTCATGGTCTGCCTGTCGGTTTTTGGTATCATTGTCGCAGGAGCACTCGCTGTTTTTGAAAGACCGTCTGGTGCGGTTGTCCCACAAACCCCCAAGAACACTTTCGTCAGCAGCACCTGCCTGAATATGTGTAACTATAACTCTGTCTTATGCGAGGCCGACCTCCCGGCGGACCGCCTGGACCGCTGCCAGTGTTATCGGACTCTCACGTCCTGCCCCCACCGCTGTATCTGCAGCGCCTGCCAGGCCCCCTGCACTAACGCGTTCCCTGCGGTCCGCGCGCAATCGAACAACCCTGCAACCGACCGCTGTGCGGTTCCGTATGATTTGTGCACATCCGCGTGTCCCGGGTGAAGTCATGGGAAGAGGGGTGCCAGGGAGTCCCCCACGTTTTTTTACTTTCACTCGTTGACTGAGCACCCACCCGGTCATCCGGACA
>NZ_PIZH01000261.1 GCF_002835825.1 Methanoregula sp.
TTTGGGGTGCAAACGGAAGGTATGACTGAAAGAACCAAGAATCAAGGAGTTATGCCCTTTCGCCCCAACCGGGGGTTGTGCACCGCCGAATGCCCGCAGAGACCTACCTGCACAAAGACCAGGATCCCGCTACTCATCCCGGCGATTGTCATCCACTACCGGACCGGCCGAATCTATCCTGACGAGTATATCAACGAGCTCGCCCAGGTCAAGCAGGAAAAGGTAGATCTCGCGTGCCACCACGGTGTCACGGATTTCCAGCGCGTTTGTCGGTCGAATGTCAAAATAAGCGCCATATAGGAGTGCCACCATGGGGGCACCGCAGGAACGGGCTTATTTCCGCTATAACCGCGTCGGCAAACTATACCTCGTCCGTCGAATATCCGTTGGGGGTAAGCGAAAGGAACAATGGATCCCGCTCGATCCGCTTGATTGCGATCAGTTCGCGAAGGCCATGCAGATCAAGAAAGAGGTCCACGACCAGATCGTCCAGGTCCCCTGTACCAACCCGCGCTGCAGCAATACGATCCCGATGACGAAGAAGCAGCTTGAGGAGTTCTTTATCTCATCAAAGAAACGGTATGACCTGGTGATTTTCCCTTACTGTAGCATAGCCTGCCGGGACGAGATGCTTGCCCAGCACGGGGGTCCGATCAATGGCAGCCACGAGTCCTAGACGATCTGGATCTCCTGTTGCGGCCCGGGACATCAACAATATCCCCAAGTTCATGGCGGACCTGCCGGGGATCCTGGACCGCGTTGCACAAAAGGTCGGGGATTACATTGCAGGGCGAATCGCCGATAAAATTACGATGCAGGACCCAAGCTGGGAACCGCTCGCAGAGTCAACAATCCGGCAAAAGAAATCTTCCAAGGCGTGGGTCGATACCGGTGAGATCTTCGCCCTGATATCGAACACGCTGCAGAGCGTCCAAGTCGATGGCATTAATCCGAAGATGATCCAGGTTGGGATCTTTGACCACGAGAAAGCCCTGATCGCGCAGTTCCTGGAATATGGGACCAATGGCGGGAGCATCGTTGCCGGGGGAAGGATGCATTCCTGGAACCACATCCCGGAGCGGCCGCTGTTCCGCTTGGTCTTCGATGAAGAACGGGAGAATATCGCGAACATGATCCATACAGAACTTGGAAAAGAGATCGACGCGTACCTTGTGAAATACTTCGGGTAAGGACTTCGTTTTTTAATACGCCCGTGCGTGGTTACTGACATGGTGCGAACTCGGACTGCCCGCCGTAGAGCCGCAACAGAAGATCCGTTGGTGCTTTGCGAAGGACACCAAGAACTCCGCGATATCGTGATCGAAACCCGAAACGACGTGAAACATATTCGGAGTGCGCTCGACAAAGGGGATGAAACGATGAAGGATCACGGGAAGAGGATCGACTCCCTCGAATCCGAAAGAGACCAGCGGAAGGGGTTCGAGCGGAGCATCAAAGCAATCGCAACCACACGGGCGACGGTAGTTTCTACCGGAATCTCGCTCGCAGGAATAATCATCGCAGCTGTCGCATATTTCTGGCCCCAGAAGGGATCTCCATGACCTCCCCGCAGCCGTTCGACCCCCCCGGGATCTTCGCGAGCATCCCGAAATCGGTCACTATTGGCACAACGGCATACGCAGCGCATATCGAGTACGCGGACCGCGGTAAGACCGTGGACCAGGTCCTCAAAGAGGCCCCGATCGCCATCAAGCTCCGATATTATGGAGACCGCAAAGACCGGGATGCCACACCCGGGAACAAGCAGTATAAGAGGGAGATCTCCGGGCAGGATCTAAAATACACGTACGGAGAAAAACGGCGCGTAACCCTGTCAATCAATATACACGTGAAGGATACGGAAGCGGTCCCCGCGGGTATTGTTATCGATGCGTACTGCGAGCTCCTGAAGACCTGGGTCCTGCGGGATCTGCCTGCCATCATCGAAGTCGTGGACGATACCTGGATCTCGGACCTGACATACCTGGAGAACAAGACCGAGCGCCGGCAGATGGACATTATCCTCCGGTACGACAATACGTACCAGAAAACGGTTGGCTCGATCGAAACGGTTGACGATCCGGAAATTACGATTTCTTGATATCTTTTTTTAATCGATTTCGAATTATCCTTGCTAATTTTGCCGGATCGGATCCCGGTTTTCCCTGGATTGAGAAATCGCAGCAATCATAATCAGTATCGTCGCAGAGATTTGAGACGAGAAGAAGGCACGGCGAATCGAACATGGTATCAAATTTCAGGGAGTCCTCCATTGATAACACTCGTGCGGCATGCTGTGTGACGGCTTTATCAATTATTCCGAGGGAGTGCCATCCATCTCTCGTGATAAACGACTCATCTGTTTTATCGAGAATGGTTAATTCCACGGAAAAATATCCTTGAGGCATCTGCCCGGCAGATGGATTTTCATGTCCCCCGCAACAGCCGCACGTATGCACCCCGGGCAACTCATTCAGAACTTTTACGAGACTCCTGACATTTTTATCGATATCGTAGCCAGCCATTCATTATAGTTTACGACTTTTCTTAATATTCTCTTATCCCTGACCCGCTGACCATGGGAAACATACCAGATGCAATTAAAATCAATGCGTCGGTCGTCCCCGCAACCCGGTTCGTGACTCAGTGGGGGACTCCTGCGATTGTTGGCGAGAGTACCTATGCTACAAAGGATACCCCGAAACTGTACACGAGCATCGATGCTGTGAAGACCGATCATGGAACCAGCTCGAAAATCACCGTTGCTGCAACCGCGATCTTCGCCCAGGGGGTTCGCAGACTGTATGCTGTTGCGATCAATGCGGCGACACCCGGCACTCCTACAGCAACCGAGGTCGAGACGGCCTTGGCAACGCTCGACACCTATGCAACCAGTCGGCTCATTAACGGGGTCTGCCTTGCAGGTATCGAAAGCGACGAGAGCGCCCTGACCGCGAAACTCAAGACCTTCGCGGACACCAACAACGTGATCTTCACGGTAACCAACCCGAATGGTGCCACGGTTGCAAACATCACGTCCGCGACCCCGGCCCTGAGCTCAGCAAATGGGTTCTTCCTGGCACATGCTGATTCCGACCAGGCGGGAGATGTGGCTGCCGTTGCACTCGGCCTGCTGATGGCTCTCAAGCCCTGGGTCAGTCCGTTTTGGAAGGAGGTCGTGACAGATGTTGATGCGTTCTTCCTGCCAAGCG
>NZ_PIZH01000262.1 GCF_002835825.1 Methanoregula sp.
TGTGTCGCTGCGGAGAAGGGCTTGTGGAGGGTGCAACAGAGGGGGCGGGGCTTGTGGGTGCAGGGGCGAAGGACGAGCGGAAATCGCATCGTGAAAAGCGCCCCACGTGCGGGGTAACCTCGGTGCCGAAACGGCAGCAAGGACTTTAAAGGGGGAAGCGAGTACGGAGCACGAAGGGACGATCTTGGAGGAGATCCGGGACAAGGAGCGGGAGCTGGGATCCCGGATCGAATCGGCCCGCGAAAAAACCACTGCGATGATCGCGGCGGCCCACAGCGAGGGCGATGACCTGGTCTGCACGGCAGAGAGCATGGCAAAGACTGCCGCGGAACAGGTCTACTGGACAGAACGGGGGAGGACCGAAACCGAGATCGCGGAGCTGAAGAGGGCGGCAGAGGAGGAGACCGCCGCGGCACTCGCCCATGCGGAGAAGAATGTCCCTGCTGCTGCCGATGCGATTGTCAGGTACGTGACCGGGGAGCAGTGAGGGGCACAAGGGACGGGTGAGCCGTATGCTCCAGGCGATGGAACGGATCCAGGTGGTCGGGCCCCGGGAGGACCTCGGACAGGTCGTTGATTTCCTGTACCAGGCGGGCACGGTCCACCTCGAGAAAGCCACCGAGCTTGTCTCAAAGGAGGAGATCCGCCTTGACAGTGTGCGGCAGGAGGAGGCGGCAGAAGTCTCCGGGGTCCTTTCCACCATCAGCGCGATCCTCTCGACCCTTCCGTCTACCGCAGACGACGAGACCGCACAGGATTCGCTAAGGGCCTCCCTTGCGTCGATGAACCACCGGGAGATCCTTGCCCGGAGCCGCAGGATCATCCACACCCTCGAGACAACAACACGGAAGCTTGCGGCGAGAAAGAGCGAGCTCACCCTCTCGGTCACAAACCTGAACCGGTACGAGAAGGTCCTCGACATCATCCAGCCGATCGAGAAGGAACTTCCCGTGCTCGAAGGTTTCGAGGTAACGATCCTCCTCATCCAGCAGGAGCACAAGGAGGTTCTGGACCTGATCAAAAAGGAGCTCCTCACAATCACGGGCGACCGTTTCGAGATGACCGCGACAAGCGTCGATGCGGAGACCCTTGCCGCGATCATGGTCTTTCCAAAAAGGTTCTCCGAAGAGATCCATTCCTTCATCTACTCCGTGAATGTGAACGAGGTCCGCCTCCCCAGGGAATATTCGGGCCGGCCGTTCTACGAGATGTATGCCCTTCTCGAAGACAGCCGGCTCCGGGCGCTGGACGAGATCGCCCGGATCGACCACGAACTCCTCGCGTTCTCGGCAACCTGGTACCAGGAGCTCGTTGTCCTGAAAACCTATCTTGAAAACATCCACTGCGGACTCGGGGCGTACCGGAACTTCGGGCAGTCCGAGTATACATTTGTCATCATGGGCTGGATCCCGAAAAAACACGTAAAGAAGACCCGGCAGGAACTGAAAGCCCGGTTCAGGGGCCGGGTCGTCCTCTGCGAGCTTCCGACAAGCGAGAAAGACATGGAGAGCGCCCCGGTCTTCTATGACAATCCCTTCTGGGTGAAGCCGTTCGAATTTATCATGCAGCTTGTCACGCCACCCCGGTATCGCGAGCTCGATCCCTCCCCCATCCTTGCGATCTTCTTCCCGCTCTTCTTTGGGATCATGGTCGGGGATATCGGGTACGGGCTTGTCATTCTCGCCTTCGCGCTCGTTATCCGGCACCGGTTCCAGGCAATGGCGTTTGCGAAAAACCTGGCGGACATCCTGATCATCTCGTCCATCCCGGCTATCTTCTTCGGCTACCTCTTTGGCGAGTTCTTCGGGGACCTGGGAGAGCATATGGGATGGCTCCACCCGGTCCATTTCCTTGGCATTACCTGGAACCGGGTGGATGCGATGATCCCGATGCTCGTGCTCGCGATCCTTCTTGGCGTCATCCATGTCCTCCTTGGTCTTGTCATCGGCATCCGGAACGCGGTCATCACGAAGAAGAGAAAGCACCTGTACGAGAAATGCGGTATGCTGATGATGATCGTGGCGCTGATCATCCTTGCCATCACCCTCACGGGTGTTCTGCCGGAAGTTGCCATGTATCCGGCCATCGCACTGGTCATCGTCGCCCTGCCGCTCATCCTGCTGGGGGCCGGGATCTTCGGCACCATCGAAGTGATGAGCACGGTGGGAAACATCCTCTCGTACGCCCGGCTGATGGCTATCGGCATGGCCTCGGTCATCCTCGCGCTCGTTGCCAACCGGCTTGGCGGGGCGTTCGAGATCGCCATCATCGGCATCATCGTCGCGCTCCTGCTGCACGCGCTCAACATCGTGCTCGCGATGTTCTCGCCTTCGATCCACTCGATGCGTCTCCACCTTGTCGAGTTCTTCGGCAAGTTCTACGAAGGTGGAGGCGTGCCGTACCAGCCGTTTGCCCGGCAGGCGGGAGAGGGGGAGAAGAAGGGGGAGTGAGTGGAGATTCTGGTTTCGGGACCCGATCCGGAATCCCTGTTTTTCCGCATCTTATATTCTGTTGAAATCCTTTGATGTAATGATGGGGGCTGATGCCCCCATACCCCGATCGAGACGCTTGCCGCCGCCCCGAAGGGCGCCCCGCGGTGGCCTCAATTGGAATTTTAAAACAACTCTTTGTTAGAATATCCCTTTCAGGCAATGCAGAGGCATCACATGCACCCCCGCCCCCATTGGGGGCAGGGCTGGCGCAAGACGGGCAACTACCCAGAGGGTGGTTTTCCACAGAGAATAATCCCGGCAACCTGCAGTCCGTTTAGACCCGACTTTCGCGGCTATATTAGCGCTATTTGCGTCTCTTTTTTTACGATGTAAAAACAGGAAAAGTAGGGGACTTAGTCCTGTTTTTTAGGGTACTTAGTCCTTCACCCCTTTTTCAGGAGGGATATCCTAAGACGGTGAGAGAATAGGGCGGGATGTGAGGGTTATGAGTACGGCCGGGAAGGCGCGATACGCTCATCACTCGGATAACGGAGAGGATAATCCCTCCTGTTGTTTCTTCTCCCTTGCCTTCTTTTTCTTCCTCTCTAAAATACTCTTGACCTTCTTGAGCCGGAACAAATCCTCCCGCTCCCGCTCCTCAATTGCGTTCTTTATGTACTTGGCCTGGCTCTTCAGCTCCGTGCTCAGGATCTGTTCGAGCGCGTTCCCGCTCCGCCGGTTCATCTGGATCTCGGCCCCGG
>NZ_PIZH01000263.1 GCF_002835825.1 Methanoregula sp.
AGCAGCATGGAGCTGATGACCGATCTGAACCGGGACGGGGCAACTATCATCGTGGTCACCCATGACCCCAATGTCGCCCAGTACACGAACCGGACAATACGGATCGTCGACGGGAGCATTGCATCATGATCTTCTGGGAGATTGCAAAGCGGAATATCCGTCTGCACATGCTCCGCTCCATCCTTGCGATGCTGGGAATCGTAATTGGCGTGGTTGCCATCGCATCCATGGGGATTCTCGGGAACAGTATGGTATCCTCGGTCTCCGAGAGCCTCAAATCTGTTGGGGACAGCGTCATCGTCACACCATACATTGGCGGGGAAGGAATGGATGAATTCGATGTGGGAAGCAGTTTCGGAAGCCGGAGACTCACTAACCACAACTTTCAGCAGATCAAAAGAGTATCAGCACCCAACAAGGCAATTCCTGTATACTCGACCTCCGATCATATGAAGATCGGGGTTGGCCGCAAGGATATCGTTGCAGCCATCTATGCACTGCCATCGAAAGATGTCCCGGATATTATGAAGCTTAATGCAGGGGACTATAACAACGGAAATTCCGGTTGTCTTGTAGGCTCCACTTTTGCCAAGGATCACAAGATCAAGGTAGGATCCCGGATCTCGATCGGGACCGATGGCAGTAAGGGGACACTCCGGGTCACCGGTATCATTAAGGAACGGGGCATGAGCTTTGACATCAGTACGGACAGCGCCATTGTCGTTACGGACGAATGGTTCGAGAACGCTTACACCCGGGACAAGGACTACGACCAGGTAGTGGTAAAGGTCAGGGAAGGTGACACCGCAACGGTTAAGAAAAAAATCGAGAAGCAGCTCAACAAACGCAAGGATAACAAGATTGTAAGCGTGATTGACAGCAAGGCGACGCTCGCCAGCATCTATGCCACGTTCGGCACGATAACCACGTTTGTCACCGCAATAGGTGCGATTTCGATGATCGTTGCCGGGGTCTCGATCTTCAATATCATGATGATGTCTGTCAATGAGCGGATCAAGGAGATCGGGATCATGAGAAGCATCGGCACCCAGAAGAAAGAAGTGATGAGCATGTTCATCTACGAGGCGGCTATCATCGGCGTAATCGGCAGCATTGCCGGAGGTGTCCTGAGTATCTTTGCAGGGTGGGGGGTCAGCGCCCTGATGCTGAATACGACCAAGTACCTTTGGACACTCCCAACAGCACTCTCGGTGACCCAGGGGATCGCGTTCGGCATTTTAATATGTCTTGCCTGTGGCCTCTACCCGGCTTGGCAGGCGGCGAACCTCAACCCGATCGATGCGCTGAGGCATGAATGAGTACGGTATACCTATGCCCCCTCATTTTCAGGAGTGGTATGAGAACCGGGAATACAGCCACTGGGCGAACCAGAAGGATGCAATGATGGGATGAGTTGATATTGAAAGAGGATATTTTGGAACGTCAAACCTTGGAATGTCGCCCAAACATGAAAACCGGCCACACCAGCACGAAAACACCCCAAAACCGTTCTGGTTTTTTTCTCCCACACAGGTTCCCTGGTACCAGCACGGCAGCACGGCAACCGTGCCGGCAGGGCGAGATCATGGTTGTATACCCTCTCCCATGGTAGCCGGGGTTCCGGGGACGAAATTCCTAAACGTCCGTTTCGATCAGAGAATCATTCAAATCTCATCGGAGTTATGTTCGCAGGAATACGAGCTGGGTCACGGATGAGCCGGAGAAACCTATGATCCAGGAAGAATTCATACATAGCATCCTCTTCGTCAGGGGAAATTGTTCGCGCTCCTTCTCAGGATGATCATTCTCCGGTTTTCATGAGAGACAAACAAAGGAAATTTCCAAAAAAAAGGTGAATGGGGATGGATCTCTTAAAAAAATTCGAACGTGGATCTACCTGCAGGTCAGGAACAACTGAAAACGTAGATCTCCTTACCGGAGATCCCAGAAAAGCGATCATCTCATTGTCGGTACCGATGATCGTTGCCATGCTCCTGATATCCAGTTTAACTATTGTAGATGCCATCTGGATCGTGGGTCTCGGCTCTGATGCCCTTGCCGCAGTCGGATTCATGACACCGTTCTTCATGGTGCTCATGGGGCTCGGAACAGGTATCGGGGCCGGCGCGACATCTGCCATTGCGAGGAGAATCGGGGCTGGTGAGCGCAGCGGTGCGAGCAACTGCGCCATCCACGCTCTTCTGCTTTCCCTTGTCCTGACGGGAGTTTTCACCATCCCGCTGTTCCTCTTTGCAGAACCCCTTGCCCTGCTTATCGGGGCCGGTAGTATCTCAGGCCTTGCCGCGGAATACGGACGGGTACTCTTTGGAGGATTCTTCTTCATCATCTTTGTTGAAATTGCCTACGGTGTCCTCCAGGCAGAAGGTGATGCGAAACGAACCATGTATGCCATGGGGATTGCCTGCCTGCTGAACATTGTGCTCGATCCCATCCTCATCTACGGGGCAGGTCTCGGAATTGCCGGCGCTGCCTGGGGGACGGTCATCTCTCTCGGGGTCACTTCAGCAATCCTCTGTTACTGGTTCTTCATTCGGGGTGACACATATGTCTGCCTCTCCAGGCAGAATTTTACACCAGACTGGAGCCAGGTCACCGATATCCTGAATGTGGGTATCCCGGCAAGTATCGAGTTCCTTCTGATGTCAGTATTGTCCATTATCCTCAATCTGATGCTCGTGATAGTGGCAAATACGGATGCGGTTGCCGTATTCTCAGTCGGGTTTCGGGTCATAACCTATGGGATCGTTCCGGCTATTGCCATTGGCACTGCCGTAGTATCGGTAACCGGTGCCGCATATGGTGCAGGACAGCATGGTAAAATACGGATCATCCATAGTTATTCAATCCTCGTTGGGCTGGTAGCAACTGTCGGTATCTGCGCCATCACCTGGATCTTTGCTGAACCAATCGCATCGATCTTTTCGTATTCGCAGGAAAGTGCGCATCTCTGCCCGGAGATCGCTGCGTTCATCGGAGTTATGGTATTTTACTTTCCTTTTGTACCGCTCGGGATTATGTCGGCGTCTGTATTTCAGGGGGTTGGTAAAGGATCAACATCTCTGTTCCTGACGTTCATGAGAGACATTGCATTTGCCCTTGTATTCGCGTACCTGTTTGCCTTCCTTTTGGGCATGGGGGAACGGGGCATCTGGTGGGGTATTGT
>NZ_PIZH01000264.1 GCF_002835825.1 Methanoregula sp.
GTGTCTGTACAGTTCGTGCCGCAAAGCCTCCGGTCGGTGGGGCAGATCCCATATTTGGGGGTCGTCACGGTTGTCAGGATTGTAGTTGGTGATGGGGTTGCGGTTGTTGAGGGGGTTGTGGGGACTGATGGCAACGGTACTTCGGTCTCGATAATGACAAAGGATGCCGGAGTATGGTTTGCCACGATCTGGTCTCCCATTGAATTTCCTGAGTTTTTCAGGAAGAAAGCACCGGCAGCTATGGCAATGATGATACTGATTGCAAGGATAACAAAAAGGATTGTTTTTGAAAAGACCGGGGGATGGGAGGGCTTCTCATTCCCATTGGTATCAGCATACGTCCCAAGCGGCGTACCACATTGGCCGCAGAATTTATCAGCAGGTTTTGCTGGTGCACCGCAGGAAGGACAGGAACGCAACAGGAATCACCGTTTCTCGCTTTACACTCCTTTCCCGGGAGGAAGAAAAAAGGTTTCTTTGCATTCCATGTAAAGCGGCCATTACTCATCGCCCCGAAAAAAAGGTTATCGCCGGATATACCATCCGGTCATGGTCTCGTCCAGCACCTTTTCCGAGGTCTTCTTTGTCACCATACTGACGACGATCATCGCAACGAGCGAGATGACAAAGGCATAGAACGAGAAGTGCATGGGCATGACAAAGAGCTTGATCTTGAAGTAACTCAGGCCTCCGAAGAACAGAGCGGCAATCAGGCCAAGCGCCATCGAGGCGAGGGCGCCTTCTCGGGTAGCTCCCCTCCAGTACAATCCAGCGAGCAGGGGCACTGCAAATGTGGCGAACATGATCCCGATACCGGCCCAGATGAGCCAGACGAGCATGTCCGGCGGGCTGATGGCCATCAGGAGCGTAAGGACAGCGGCACCCAGTACCGAGAGCTGGCTCACGAGAAGGACCTGCTTGTCCGGTGCATCGGGTTTTAAGATCTTCTTGTAAATATCCCACGAAAAGTATGTTCCGATGGTGAGCATGAGACGGTCGGTCGTGGACATGACCGCAGCAAGGATAATGACCCCGAGGATCCCCCATAAAAGGACGCTTGGCAGCGCGTACTCGATCCCGGCAACGAAGATGTAATCTGATGCGTTCTTGACATCCGGCAGGACAATGAGGCCTTCCTTGACCATGGACATCCCGGCGAACCCCGCGAACTTTAAGAGGAACATCACGATGCCGTATACAACGAACGCGATGATCGGCGCCCACTTGAAGTACGAGCTATCTTTGACCGCAAGCACGTTGTTGATAACATGCGGGGCACAGGAAAGACCGATGGTGAGGAGCAGGAAGAACGATACTACGTATTCGGGGCTGAAGACACCCCCGGCAACCCATGGGTCAACATTTGTGGGGTTGATAGATGCCATGACTTCGTTGACATGTGTGAACCCCCCAGCTGCCATGATGACAATGGGTGCCATAATGAGGACGCCTGCAATAAGGATGATGCCCTGCACGAGTGTTGTCCACGACACGGCATATAACCCGCCAATGACCGTGTAAATCGTGACAATAGCCGCGCCGATCAGGAGTGCCCAGAGATGGGGGATCTTGAAGAGCCACATCAGGACAATACTAACCGCGGTGTATTGGCCGGCCAAGTATATCATGGAGACAACGATGCCCGAGACAGCGGAAAGGCCCCGGAGTGCGGTGTTGCTCTCGAACCTGTGGGCAAGGTAGTCCTGTACGGTTATGTAACCGGATTTTTTTGCCACCGCGTACATCTTCACGCCAAAGAAGATGATACAGAACGCAATGGAGAGCGGGACGGCGATCTGCTCCCAGATTGTTGGCCAGGCAAACTTATAGCCAAGCCCCGAGACCCCGAGGAGCGACATGCCCGAGCAGACCGATCCTATCATGAGCAGGGTAAAGACCCAGAACCCGAGCGACCTGCCAGCAACGACATAGTCCTCCATGTTGTGAATCTTCTTCGAGGCCCAGATGCCAATCCCGACCAGTCCGAGGAAATACACTGCCACAAGGACAACTGTGGTCATGTCACTCATAAGCCGTTCTCCTTAAAGGTTAATCCCCAGTACAGCAATGCAGCAATGATGACGAGCACAACCCCGCCAACGATAATGACAGTCAAATCCGGTAACCCAAACATTGTACCGTGTTAGATTGCAGCATGCTAACATATAACATATTTGAAATGTTGCGGGGTGGTGCACGGGTATCTTTTATTATGCACTATGCTAACATATGACATTAGTTACTTTCCGTGATCTCCATGCTCTCCCTCTCCGGTGTCACCAAGCAGATCGGCGGACTGACCGCAGTGAACAATGTCGATCTCTCGATGAGCCCCGGCCAGATTGTCGGGCTCGTGGGCCCGAACGGTGCCGGTAAGACCACGCTCCTCAATATCATTGCCGGTATGCTTCCCCCGACTGCTGGGACGGTCTCATTCCTCAATGAAGATATCACAGGGATGACTGCAGACCGGATCTGTCGGAAGGGAATCGCCAAGACATTCCAGATCGCCGAATCGTTCCCGAACCTGAGCGCAGAGCAGTGTGTGATGATTGGTGTTCTGTTCGGGAACACCCGTTCCCCTGATATGAGGGAAGCCCGAGCTGAGGCCCAAAAAATCCTATCCTTCGTCAATTTTCCGGAGGAGAAGACCGGAACCCTGACGCGGTATCTCAATGTTGTCGAGCTCAAACGCCTCCAGCTGGCCCGCGCGCTTGCAAGCCATCCAAAACTCCTCCTCCTTGACGAGCTCACCACCGGGCTCAACCCGAAAGAGAGCAGCGAAGCCGTAGAACTGATCCGAAAGATCCGGGATGGCGGAACCTCTATTCTAATCATCGAACATGTCATGAGCGTTATTATGGGTGTCTCAAACCGTATCGTGGTCCTTGACCATGGCGAGAAGATTGCCGACGGCTACCCGCATGATGTCGTGAACAACCAGCGGGTTATCGACACCTATCTTGGTGACATCGACGCATTTTGATACGGATGTGCCTGCCATGCTCTCTATCTCCCACCTTAACGTCTTCCACGGCAATCTCCAGGTAGTCTGGGACTTCTCGTTCCACGTCAATAAGGGAGAGCTTGTCCCGATTCTGGTCCCCAACGACGCCGTCAAGCCGACCACGCTCCAGTCTATTGCCGGCCTGAACACGCGGGCGAAGCGGCTCG
>NZ_PIZH01000265.1 GCF_002835825.1 Methanoregula sp.
CGGGTAAATCTTCCAGCCGGACATGATGATCATGTCCTTTTTCCGGTCGGTGATGCAGAGGATACCGTCCGCGTCAAGATTTCCGATGTCCCCGGTTAAAAACCAGCCGTCGGGCCGGAAGACATCCCTTGTCGCATCGGGCAGGTTCCAGTACCCCTTTGCAACGGCAGGCCCGCGGAGGGCGATCTCCCCGCTCTCGCCGTACGGCAGCTCTTTCTCCGGATCATTTGTATCCACGATCCTGATCTCCGTATACCCGACGGCAACGCCAACACTCGTGAAATTCTTGGTAAGGTGGGGATACTCGGGCAGCGTTGTTGTCCCGGAACCGATGACGATCGTCTCGGAGAGGCCGTAGGAGTTTGCAACCGGAATATGGTAGCGCTTATCGAACGCTTCCCAGACCGAGGGGAGGAGCCCCCCGCCCCCTGAGATCATCACGCGGGCATGGCGGAGCCGCTCCTCGGTCCCCGGCGCTGCATGGACGAGCGAATGGATGACCGGGGGCATGCCGGCAAGGATCGTCACCTCATACAATAACGCAAGAGAGAGATACCGTTCGAGATCGAACCGCTCCATCATGACATAGGTGCCGCCGGCCCGTATCACCGAAAGACCCCACGAGAGCCCGACATGCCCCATGGGATAGATGCCAAGGTAGGTATCAACCGGGCGGAGCCGGAGGGCATCCCGTTCTGTATCGAGCGCGGTCATCCAGTTACCGTGCGTGAGCATTGCACCTTTCGGCCTCCCGGTTGTCCCGGCCGTGTACTGGATATGGCAGATATCCTCTGTCGAGCAGTTCTCCGCCCGCATGTTCAGAGGAGCCGCGGGGAATGACTCCCAGGCAATCGTGCCCTCGCGGTCTCCCCCGATACAGATGACATGGACGAGGTTGGGGGCGTTCTTCCGGATCCCGGCAATGACCGGGGCATCCTGCCGGTCCGTGATGACCGCAATGGCACCGGCATCATTCAGGACATGCAGGAGCTCTTCCCCGCGATAAACGATATTTGTCGGTACTGCAACAGCACCAATCCTCCAGATTGCAAAGTAGCTGACCAGGTATTCAGGAGAACTGTCAAGGTAGATGCAGACCCGGTCGCCTTTCCTGATCCCAAGCGAGAGAAGACCTGCGCCAACCCGGTTCATCTCGTCCCGGAGCATCCTGTAGCTGTACGTCTCGTTCCGCGACGGACAGATGAGGGCAGCCTTGGCTTCGGGAACGCTCTTTGCATCCAGGAGAGTGGTAACATTGGACATACAATAACGTCCGTTTTTACAAAATTGGGCGCTGATGTATATAGTTGTTCATTATCTGTTCCCCGTTTCCCCAAGAAAGCAGCAGAACGGGCAGCGATGCCAAACTATTTCTTCTCTCTGGCCCGATGTATCTGCCAGACAATCATGGCGGAAGAGACAAACCAGCCACAGAAGACAGAATCCCGCCCGGATGCCACGCAGCAGCCGGCAGAATCCCGGCAGGCAGACCCGCGGGCGCAACAGCAGTCCGGGCAGCGGCGACGGCATGACCACAGGGACCGTGCCCCGTCCCAGGGTCGTCACCCGGGAGGGCAGCGCCACCATTTCCGGAGGGATCATCCCCCGCGGCCGCAGCAGGAAACCCCCGCTGAAACGGGAGCGAAGCCCGAGGACAGCGATGCGGGTGAGGACGAGAAGGGACACGATCGCTCCTCCCAGCCGCGCCGGCACCACCGGGGCGGCCGGCCCCCGAGAAAGATTGTCGAAGAATGGGCCAGTGATATTTACTGCGAATAAGAATCCCCGCTCACGGGATCTCCCCATTTCATCCGGTTCTTTATTTTTTAGCTCAGAAACCCCGGGACATCGGTACTCGTGACAACACGGACGCCGATATTCTCCATGTCGCGCAGGTTGGCCTGGTGGATCTCTTCTGTCGCCGCACCCACCGCGTCGTCAACCAGCACGGCCGGGTAATTGTAGGCAATCGCGTCGAAGACAGTTGTTCGTATGCAGTTGGGAGTCTGGATGCCGGTGACAAACACGGTCGTGACGCCGAGCGTGCGGAGCATCAGGTCAAGTTCCGTGCCGATGAACGCGCTCATCCGCGTTTTCGTGAGAATAAACTCTCCGGAACGTGGAGCCAGTTCATCGATGACTGCTGCACCATTCGTGCCCGCCACGGCAAAGGGCAACTTTTTGAATTTCTCCTGCCGGATGATCTCCACGTCGGACCCATCCTGCCTGTGGATGCGGAGGATGTGAAAGACGGGGAGCTTCCGTTTCCGGAATTCTGCAAGAACTTCCTGGATCTTCGGGATTACTGCTGACGCCCCTGCCACCCGGTACGGGCTGCCCTCACAAACGAAATCGTTCTGCATGTCGATGATCAAAAGTGCCGGTCGTTCCATTGCATGTTCCCCGTTAGACTATTGATATCCGGCAGATAATAATTCTGCACCGAATCCGGTGCCCTCCATGGATCCCCTCTTCCAGTATGCCTGCCTTGCAGTAACAGGAATTATCGCCGGAACGGAGTCGGGGCTCTTTGGTGTCGGGGGAGGATCCCTGATGACACCAGTCCAGTTCTGGCTTTATTCGGCCGGCGGCATGGACACCACGCTCGCAACCCGCATTGCCTTTGGCACCTCTCTTGCGGTGATCATCCCCACCATGATCAGCGGTGCGCTCGCCCACCATAAACACGGGGTGGTGGACTGGAAGGCTGCCGTGCCGATGGGCTGCGCCGCGGTTTTCGGCGGTCTTTTCGGGGGCACGCTGGCAGCTTATCTGCCGGGCTTTGTGCTCCGGGTATTCTTTGCCATCTTTCTCCTGATCATGGCAGTCCGGATGGTCTGGCATATCCGTAACTGCACGGTCTGCGAGCCCCATGGGACCACGGGGCAGTATCTCCTGATCGGGTTTTTGATCGGCGTCCTCTCGGGACTGACCGGGCTCGGGGGCGGGGCCCTTCTGGTGCCGATCCTTGTCATCCTGCTCGGGTATCCGATTCACCGTGCAGGGGGAACCCCCTCAGCCTGCCGTAGCTTCTCTTGCGCAGGGGCCATGGTGGCGTACATTGCCAACGGGATCGGGTTGCGCGGGCGTGCGCCAGACTCGAGCCGGGACGTTGAGCTGTCGCACTGTCGCGTTCTTGCCGCAAGACCCTCCCCGTCT
>NZ_PIZH01000266.1 GCF_002835825.1 Methanoregula sp.
CCCGATTAACATTGATTGTGGGGCGGGCGGGCAACCGGCTATACCGGAACCCCCCAACCGCTGCATCTGCAAACCCAAGCCCCTTGTAAATCGCAACCACGAGCCGGTGTAACGTGAAGACGACATCGCGTGCGTCCGCCCGGTCCATCGAGCCCGGCTGGTGCCAGACCACTTTCTTCCGGAGGAGAGTGGTGAGTTCCTCGACTTCCGTTCCCCGGAATTTCTCCGGCAGGACAAGCCCTGCAACATGATCCCCTGCCCCCGGCCATGCCTGCTCCGGGGGGAGGGCAAAGTGCATGGCAATCAAAGTGATGCTCGTGACGAAACCGTGGCCGAACTGGTGCTCCATGGGGAATGATGGGAGCGGGATGGCAAAAAGAATCCGGTCGCGGACGTCAGATGATGCTGAACCGGCCCAGCCAGACAATGATCGGGATGGCGATGATGAACGCGAGCGACAGGGAAAGGAGAACCCATTCCGGCCGTTTCAGCGGTTTCCTCGCAACAAACAGGTAACTCTCCCTGCCGTATCCCCGGCAGAGCATGCTCGTGTACACCCGCTCACCCTGCTCGTACGAGCGGATGAACATCGTTCCCATGGTGTACCCCAACTGGCGGAGGCGGTACCGGTAGGAGAGTTTCCGATCGAAGGCGTCGAAGCACTTGGTCATTAAGGTCTCGTTCATCTTCCGGAACATGTAGCCGAAGACGAAGAGGTAGCGGATCATCATCCCAAGAGCAAGGGCGAACTCCGCGGGGAGTCCCATCCGTGCCCCGCCTTCGAGCATATCGGGCATCTTTGTTGTGGAGGAGAGCAGGATGATAAACGAGATGCAGACCACGAACTTGACAAGCAGGATGAATGCAAACTCAATGGACTGGGCATAGATGTTAATCCCGAAGGGAAGGCTCATGACCACGTCATAGGTGGTGTAGTACTTGTTCTTTAAGAAAATCTGGAAGAAGATGATGACTCCCCAGAGCGGGATGATGGCAAGCGCCCGCCGGGCATAAATTACGGGCGAGAGCCCGGTGAAACACCAGAGCAGGGCAAAGAAAAGGAAGAAAACTGCCCCCACCGTGTAGATCATGGGAGAATAGGGGACGGCAACAAGGGCGATGATCGCGGCAAAGGCGATGACGATCTTCACCCGTGCATCCAGCCGGTGGACCGGGCTGTCCTTGTACGCATCCCGCTCGATCTGGAAGAGTTCTTCGATCATGATCGCTTGCCAAAGGCCTTCAGGAGGGACTCTTCTGCATCCGCGTACGTGTATGCCATGGATACGTCAACGCCGTGCTCTTTGAGCGACTTGAGCAGCCGGGGGATGACGGGGACGTCCAGCCGCACGGACCTGAGCATGTCCGGCTGGACGAAGATCTCGTCCGTTGTCCCCTGCGCCACGATCCTCCCTTTGTCCATCACATAGATATAATCTGCAACCTCGGGCACCAGCCCGACATCGTGGGTGGAGAAGATGACGGTCATCCCGTACTTCTTCGGGAGCGAATTGATGAATGCGTTGAGGTCGGTGACACCCCGGGGGTCGAGACCGGCGTTTGGCTCGTCCAGTACAAGGACTTCCGGTTCCATGGCGATGACCCCGGCAATCGCCACCCGTTTCTTCTCGCCCCCGCTCAGGTGGTGGGGGACCCGGTGGGCCAGGTGCTCGATCCCCACGACACGGAGCGCCTCGTGGACCCGGTGGTGAATGGTCTCTCCATCCAGCCCGAGATTCGTGGGGCCGAATGCGATATCCTGCTCGACCGTTGGTGAGAAGATCTGGTCGTCAGGGTTCTGGAAGACGATGCCTATGAACTTCCGGATCTCCTTGATGTTCTGTTTGGTGATGGGCTCGCCCCGGATAAGCACCGAGCCCGATGTGGCTTTGAAGATCCCGTTGAAGTGCTTGAAGAGCGTGCTCTTTCCGGCACCATTCGACCCGATAACGGCAATACGGGAGTTCCGGGGGGCAATGAAGGTGATGTTGTTAAGGGCGGTAACTTTTCCAGGATAGGTATAACAGAGATCGCGGGTCTCGATCAGGTGCATAAGTACTGCATATTGGATCAAAAAAGGTAAAGGTCTGTTGGTTTATTTTGCCGGCTTGCCGGCCATCCTGATGCCATAGGCAAGGCCGAGCACGACAAGGAACGCGAGGATCGTGCCAAATACGATTGCCACGATCCCTCCCATGGGACCCATAGACTCTCCAAGGGAGTAATCCGGCATGGGGGATTCATACGAGAACTTGCCGGTGAGGTCTTCGTGGATCTCGGCATCTTCCGGTGTTGCCCCCGTGAGGGTCTTCTGGCCCTGCACTACGAGCGCTGTACTCTCAAGGCCATCCGGATCGCCGGATGCGAGGAATACCGCCACGCCACCGATGAGGAGGGCGATGACAATCCCGACAATAATGAATGTCTTGTTGTCCATCATGGCATTCACGCTCCTGCGGGTACTTTCACACCGGTATCGACAAGGTCCGGGCGGGCGGCGGTAATCAGGTAGATTACTGCAACGGTGACGAACCCTTCAATAACACCGATGATGGCGTGGTAGATACCCATGGCAGCGAGCCCTTCTGCCAGCGGGAATGTCCCGGCAAGGAACATCTCGACTGCACAGGCAAGGGCCGGAATGAGACAGGCAAGCCATGCTGCGATGAACACCGAAACCGGCATGCTCTTTGTTGCACTCATCAAACCCCTGAACGTATAGAAACCAACGAAGCCTCCAATGACTCCCATGTTGATGATGTTGGCCCCAAGAACGGTGATGCCGCCATCGCCGAAGAGGACGGCCTGGACGATTAAAACCAGCGTGAGGATGAAGATTGCCGCAAACGGCGATCCGAGGATGATCGCGGCAAGAGCCCCGCCCACGAGATGTCCGCTCGTCCCCATGGAGACGGGGAGGTTGAAGGACTGGCGGGCGAAGATGCCCGCGGCAAGGACCGCAACAAGCGGGAGCTTCTCCTCGCTCATTTCGTTCCTGGCCCACCTCAGGGCCAGCGCAACAAAGACCAGGGCGATGATCCAGTAGATCGCTCCCTGCCAGATGGGTATGAACGCGTCAGGAATGTGCATGGTTTCACCACTGTACTACTATTTCAGATTTTTATCATATCTGTGATG
>NZ_PIZH01000267.1 GCF_002835825.1 Methanoregula sp.
CTTCCGATCTGTGCCGATGCAACGCAGATGTCGCTTGCCGGGGGGTGCCGTGTAGGTATTACGGTTGTCGGTGTTGCTTTTGGGCGGGCATGGCAGCTCCCGTCGTAGTAGTAGGGTGTACTGCCGGAACATCCGGCAGATGTTCGGGTGGGAGAAGCAGTGACTGCAGGACTGGGCTCTCCCCTCGAAATCCCCGGCGTCGGAATAATACCAAACGGGTTACCAAGAGTGTCTCCCAGAATGGTGCCTAATCCCGGAATGAGATCGGAGAGCCATTCCCGGAATGACCGGTCCGGGGAAGGGGTGGTGGCGGGACTGATCACGATCGTGGATGCCCCGCAGCCGGATTCTCCCACAGAATCAACAACGCAGATGGAAAAGGAATAGGTGCCTGCAGCGGGCGCTGTCCCCTTCAGATTGCCGTTGAGATCCACGACCAGGCCCATCGGAGGGGCGCCATCGGCAAACGAACCTGACTGGAAGTGATAGGGGGGAGTACCGCCCCAGGCTCCGGCAACCTTTGTTGTGCACGGTGTCTTCTCCATACACCGGCCCGTTTCAGGAAGCAGCGTTGGCGATGCGGCCCGGGTCATTATGGAGAGGGAGAACCTGGTTGTGCCCGGTGGAGATGCTGAATCGATGACCTCTATCGTGAAGGACGGCGAGACCTCCCCGGTTGTGCCCTGCCGGAGCGTGTGCGTGCCGGATATTGTGCAGTCATCCTGCAGTATCAGGCCGTCCGGCAGGGACTCCCCTCTGCCAAGCGTACAGTGGTAAGGGGGAGTGCCGCCGCTGATGATGGAGCTGATATCGACATATGCTGCCTTCCCTGACTTGATCTGGGGAAAACCGGAGACTGACGCGGTGAGCCCGCTTGCCGGAAGGACAAGGAGAAACGATACAATAAGCAGAACCGTAACAATTGTCCCGGGCCGGTGCAATCGTTTCATGTGATCAGCTTTGCAGGGGAATTATTGTGGCAGTTCAAATAGTTTTTGCTGAGGGAGAGACCGGATCCGGTGCCGTGGATTTCCGTGTGGAGACTATGGCGAATCCCGTGGACTATCCGGTATGTCTGTAGTGCCGGAATCCCTTCCCGGCCCTCCTGCCGAAATCGAACGGATTATATGGGGGTGTCTTCATGATATCGGGATAAAGAAACCCTTATGCACGATAATCTCATTCACTCATCCGGACGTTCATGCAACCAAAACGCATCGCGATCACGACTGCTATCGGCATCCTGACCGGTGCCTGGTGTGCGGGGAGCCTGCTTTTTATGGCGCCGCCGGGGATCACGCCCGAGCCGTGGTTTATGCTGATGATCTTCTACGCCCGCGTCCTCCAGGGCCTCGCGATCGGTTTTGCCGACAGAATTTCCCTGCACCCAATCATCAGGGGGGCCGTTCTCGGGGCACTCTTCAGCCTCCTGCTCTGCATCGTCCCCTTCTTCGCCCACAATTATTTCGGAGCCGCGATGCTCCTCGTCTTTGGGATCATCTACGGGATTCTTGCGGATGGTATTGCAAGCCGGATGGTCCGGCCAGGGCCACAGTCCATTATAGGGGCTTGATGCTCCGGATTTCCGGCCCGGAGAAAACGAGCATTTTTTTTTGTTTTAGACGTTCATGATTTGCAATTATCTACTCTGTGACAGCCAGGATCATCGGTTTTTTTGGCACACGTCACGGACCGCCTTGCAGAATATTTCCGGTTACGAGGATCCCGCAACCAGCCGCGACCGGAACTTTGGTCGGATCTTTTCGGAAAAATATTTCCCGGCCTCCGGTGACTGCATAAGGCCTTTCCAGATCTTTTCCGGGACTGCCGAGAACCGGTACACCTGTCCTGACGTAAATTCGATTTCCAGGATTTTCATTACATCATCATATCCTGCTGATCGCAGGATGACGGACTTCACAACCTGTCGTTCCATGGATATCGCCACGTTCTTCCATGTGCTCCGGAAGGTTAATTGTTGCGATGGTGTAAGAAGGGACTGCGGTGCTGTCGATGAGGTGTAGCAGGAGGTAAGGATCGCGATCGCGAGGAGGACGAGGACGGTTGCGGGCAGGATTCGTTTCATGGGACACCACGGATGCGATACATACCGGATGGTGCGATTGCCAAATTAACGTTCGGGAGTGGCGGGCGGAACGCCGGAACTTCGCGAACAGGCCGGTGGCAGTGTGGGCATCGGCTTCCTTGCCTGGTGACGGGAACGATCAGCCGGTTATGGCCGGATGGAACTTCACGGCGGATGATCGCAAGAGAGAACGCTGCATCTCGTAGGGAAAATTATGCGGTGATTACTACCATCTTCCCAAGGTATATATGCCGTTCATCCAAACCAAAGAATAACACCGGATCCCCGCGGAGGTTTTTCATCATGGCTGATACACAATCCGGAAAAACGTCACTTGCCCGTCTTGTACTCTTCATAATCTGCCTGGCAGTAGCCGGCAGCATCCTTGCCGGCGCCCATTATTACGCGATCGATCTGCCCCAACAGAATGCGGTAGTGGCACCGGCCAACAGCCCTTCGGACAACTGCCAGGACTGCTATGACTGGTGTGCCCGCGAACACCCGAACTCCATTGGCTGCAAGTACAACTGCCTTATTAATGTCTGTGGTAAACAGTGAAGTGGAGTCTATGCCTGAACCACAACGATCCCCGCTCGCCAGCCTCGTGCTGTTTATGTGCTGCTTAGCGATTGCTGCAAGCCTCTTTGCCACTGCGCACTATCTTGTCATCGATCTCCCGGCGCAGAAGTCCCTGCCGGCACCGGAGAACGCGAAAAGCAGCACAGCAAACTGCGATATATGCAAGCTGAACTGTCTTATCGACCCGGATAAATATTCCTGCCTGTCGCTATGCCAAGAGCTTGAATGTTCCGAAAAGGTCTGAACGCAGGCCGGGGAGGGACCTCCCCGGGCTCTGCGGGGGGAAGGAAAATCCCCTGATCCGGGCCGGTACTCTGCCGGGAGGACCACCAGTTCCTTCACGGTCCGTGAGGCTGGCCGGCCGAAATTATTTCGATAACGAACCCTGCTACCTTTTTTTATGAGACCTCATACCGGTGATACACCATGATCCTTGTTGATGCCGAATGCTTCATTGCACCGGA
>NZ_PIZH01000268.1 GCF_002835825.1 Methanoregula sp.
GGATGGAAATTCCGGTGTTTTTTGATTCGCTCCCGGTAAGATCATCAAGCGAAAATCCTGCTCCGGACGCGTTGCAAAAAATGAAACAGAGCACACACCCTGCTGCCAGGTAACCCCGAATGACCATGGGAGATGAGTAGAGTGTTGAAATCATTAAACTTCCTGTCATGTTCTTCGATTCGGGATGATGACCTCATCAACGATGCCCCCGTTGTCATAAACAATTCTTTTAACCTATGAGATCCTACTAGATAGGAGCGGGCTGGTAGATCAGTGGTAGATCGCTTCCTTGGCATGGAAGAGGCCGCGGGTTCAATTCCCGCCCGGTCCATTTCTTCACCCGCAATTTTCCCGTTTCTTCCGTCTTTTTGCATTATGCCAGACAATTGCCAGGGTTTTTCCCCCATGAAGGCAGATTCGCCCGGGATCGATTTAGGAATGCATAAGAAAGGTGAGGGCAAAACAGTCGAATCAGCTGCACCACATCCCCGCCGACCGGGTTTTTTTAGACAGGTGCGAAATTTTTAAAACGGAGGGAAATAACCAGCATGGCCGGCCAGAACCGGTTCTCCGGCAGGAGGATCGTTGTTGTCGAGGACAGCCGCACCCAGGCCGATTACCTGCGCTACCTCCTGGAACGGGAGGGGGCAGAGGTCGTGACAGCGGCCGCTGGAGAGGACGCACTCGTAAAGATCCGCAATAATCCTCCCGACATCGTGCTCACCGACATCGTGATGCCGGGCATGGACGGGTACGAGCTCTGTCATGCAATCAAGGCAGACCCCGGAACAGCCGGGGTACCGGTCATTCTCGTCACCCAGCTCCACGATCCGTCTGATGTGCTGAAGGGGCTCGTGGCCGGGGCAGAGAACTTCATTGTCAAGCCCTATGACCCGGAGCAGGTCCATTCCCGTATTGCTTCTGCCCTTGATGCAGTACAACGGCCCGACCCGGACGGGCAGCGGGATGCCTTCGAGTACCTGCTTGACGGGCAGCCGTATCCCATCACGTTCAGCCGGTTACGGATCCTGGACATCCTCCTCTCAACCTACGAGTTTGCCATCAAAAAGAATAACGAGCTGCAGGATGCGCACGAGCATATGACGGCCCTGAACGAAGAACTGATGGCCGCAGTCGAGGATCTCCAGCTGGCAAACCGGAACCTCTCAACCGAGAACGCCGAGCGGGGACGGGTGGAGAGGGCGCTTGCCAATGCCAACCGGAAGCTCAACCTCATGACGAGCGTGACCCGGCACGACATCAACAACCAGATCCTCGCGCTCCATGCGTTCATCGAACTTGCGGAGACGGATATCCAGGATGCAAAAGTTCTCGAATACATCGGGAAGGCCAAAGCTGCCGCACGGGCGATCCAGCGGCAGATCGCGTTCACCAAGCAGTACGAGGACATCGGGGTCAAGGCCCCCCGCTGGCAGGACCTCGCCACGGTCATCGATCCGCTGCGGCAGGCCCTTGCCAGCGGCGAGTCCATCGAGCTCGTGACCCATGACATCGGCTTCGAGGTCTATGCTGACCCGCTCTTCTCCCGTGTCTTCGAAAACCTTGCCGACAACTCCATCCGGCATGGCAAGCGTGTCCGGAGGATCACCGTGTCCGCGCACCGGACTTCTGACGGAGGGCTGCTGATCGAATACCGGGACGATGGCGAGGGTGTGGCAGAAGAGGAGAAGGGAAAAATTTTCGAGAAAGGGTACGGTAAAAACACCGGCCTTGGCCTCTTCCTCTCACGGGAGATCCTCGAATTTACCGGGATCGCGATCCGGGAGAACGGGATACCCGGGCAGGGTGCCCTGTTTGAGATCGTGGTCCCCCCGGAAGGCGTGAGAAAGGCCGGTTCACAGTAAGCTGCTCTGTTCCGGCCTGGCCGGTCACCGTAAGAGGACAGTCAGTTACGGCAATCCGCTGTCTTCACGCAGCCTGCGGACTCACTTATTTATAGTCCGGCAATAAGGGTACGACCGGAGACTATGCGCATCCGTGACCTGATCCTGCCGGAAGACAAGGTCTTCTTCACGCTCTTTCTCGAGATGGCCGAGAAGATCGGAGAGGCTGCCGCAACATTCAACGAGATCACCCATGAGCTCCCCGGGGGAACCGAGAAAGCCCACAAGGTACGGCAGATCGAGCATCACGCCGACGAGATTACCCGGAAAATCTTCGAGCAGCTTGACGAGTCGCTCATCACCCCCCTGGAACCCGAGGAGATCGCACGCCTTGCGCCGGTTCTTGACGATGTCCTCGACCGGCTCGACTGGGTCACCCACCAGCTCTGCAATTACGGGATCCCGGCGACAAACGATGTTTTAAAAGAGTACTCCTACCTTATCCTGCTCACCAGCACCGAGATAGGGCATGCAACAAAGAGCCTTTCAACGCTGAAGAACCCGGAGGAGGTAAAGACCCATACCCGTGAGATCAGCCGGCTCTACAATCTCTCGACCGAGCTCCTCTCGCGGGCGGTCCTCGAGCTTTTCAAGACACAGGACCTCCTGATGATCATCAAGCTCAAGGACATCTACGAGGGCATGGCAAAGGTCATGGAGAAGTGCAATGATGTCGGCCATGTCATGCACGACATTGCCATAGCCCATGCGTGACCGGTATGGAATTTTTCGTGCTCTTTGGTATCATTCTCGCCCTTGCGCTTAACTTTGTGAACGGGCTCAATGATGCCTCGCACTCCATTGCAACAGTCGTGGCCACCAGGGCCATGTCACCGTTCCGGGCCGTCATCTCAACGGCGATCTGCAACATCGCCGGACCGTTCCTGTTTTCGACCGCGGTCGCAGCCACCATCGGCACGGCCATCGTGAGCGCCGAAGGCCTCACACCGCTCTCTATCGTAGTCGCCATGGGGGCGGCGATCATCCTCGTCTTTGTTGCCACCCGCGCCGGGATCCCCATATCGAGCAGCCATGCCATGGTCGGGGGACTGCTCGGTGCCGGCATTGCGGTCATGGGGCCGGGTGCGGTGCTCCTTCCTTCAGTGCCCGAAGTTGAAAAGGTCATTAGCGTCGCCCTCATCGGAGGTTTAGCAGGGGCAGCCCTTCTCGGCCTCTTTGTCGCCTCCTTCCACGAGGATATACGG
>NZ_PIZH01000269.1 GCF_002835825.1 Methanoregula sp.
AGCGGGTTCAAAGCCGCAATAAAAGAGCACGAGAAGCAGAAGATCGTCCTCGAAGAGCAGAGAACGGCCATCGACGCAAAACTGAAAGTCCGTGACGAAGAGAAACTCGCGTACACAAAACTTCTCCAGCAGCAGCAGGCGGCACACCAGGAACTCCAGGAAGAAACGGTCCGCATCGGGAAGATCGAGGCCGCACTTGCGATGCTCGCGGACGAGGAAGCCGAGTACCAGAAGATCGAGAAGATCGCCGGATCGTACGGCGAAGTAAGAAAACGGCTCGACGCCCTGGTGCTGAAGAAGTCCGAGCATGCCCGACTCACCGCGGAGCTCAGCTTTGCGGAACGGGAGATTCGTGAGATCGACGCGAGGGCGGAGATGACGCGGGCGCATCTTGCAGCGCTCCAGAAGGACTCCTGCGAGAAAGAGAAGATCTGCAGCACCATACGGGGCCGGCTGAATACCGGGCCGGAGCTTCCCGACACGAGGCTTGAGACTGCGGTCAATCTCCGGCTCCACGAGATCACAAAGCAGGCAGCGACCATCGGGGCCCGGCTCCAGCAGTACCAGGCCGAACGGGAGAAGATCAAAAAAGACAGGGATACGATCGAAGCTGCCGGCCCGGACGGCGTATGCCCGCTCTGCCGGCAGAAGCTCGGGGCGCATATCGGGGATCTGGAAAAAGAGTTTGCCGCACGGCTGGAGGAGCTGGAGGAGAAGGCGGTAGCGGATCTCGCAAAGCAGGAGAAACTCACTGCTGAGAAATCCGCCATCGACTCCCTTGTCCCTTCGCTGGAGACGCTCCGCACGATTGCCGAACGGTTACGGATGCTCGTGGAGTACGAGAACGAGCTTGCGGAGCTCATGACAAAGCGCTCGAAGAAAGCGGAAGAAGCGAAAATCCACGCGACAGCAAGTGAAACGCTCGCGTACGATGAATCGGCGTACCGGGCCGCCGAGATGGAGGCGCACGAGGTCCAGAAGGTGCAGGCCCGGTTCACCGAGCTCGGGAAGAAGATCGGGCAGGCCGTCTCGTTAAAGCAGCAGCGTTCCGATCTCCTTGCCCGCACCACGCAACGGAAAGAGGATCTTGCCCGGCTGGAGAACGAGATCGCCGCGTCTGCCTATGATCCGGCAGAGACAACAAAGACGGAGGGCGAACTCGCATCAACGGACCAGCGTCTCCGTGACGAGGAAGTTGCCATCGCAACGGCATCGCGGGACCGGAAGTTTGCGGAAGACCGGATCATTGAATACAAGCGGGCACAGGACGAGATCGTGTATCTGCAAAAGCAGGCGGAAGGTCTCCGCGATGAGATTGCAAACCTGAAACTCACCCGCACGCTCATCGCGGAGTACGTCATCTACCTCATGCAGGTCGTGCGGAGCCGGCTCGAAGGCGAGGTCTCGCGCATCATCGCCGAGATCACGGGTGGGCGGTACGAGCAGGTGCTGCTGGACGAGGACTTCAACCTGCTCGTCCGCGACATTGACAACGATTACCCCATCGAGCGCTTTTCCGGGGGCGAGCAGGACGACATCGCAGTCGCATTAAGAATCGCCCTCTCGCGATACCTTGCCGAGCTCCACCAGGTCCACGAGTCCACGTTTCTCATCTTCGACGAAATCTTCGGGAGCCAGGACGAGGAGCGGAGGAGCAACCTCTTAACCGCACTCAGGACGCAGGAGTCCCGGTTCCCGCAGATCCTCTTAATCTCCCACATCGCCGAGATCCAGGGCGAGTTTGCAAACACGCTGGTCGTGGAAATGGGCACGGACAGCGCGAGCCGGGTGCGGGAAGCGGAGTAGGCGTATCTTTATTGCGCCCGTGGGCGAATACCCGCGTGAGAGGATCGATCGCATGGTGAAAGTAACCATTGACCGGATGACCTGCGTGAGCTGCGGGTCCTGCTGGGAGGCATGCCCGGATTTTTTTGAAGAGAACCCGGATGACTCATTCAGCCAGATCACTGAGAAATTCCGCAACAACGGCAACATCGGCGAAGGAACGCCATCGGCTGAGCTCGAAGCATGTACAAGGGATGCTGCGGAGCTCTGCCCGGTGCAGATCATCGGCATCAGCGATTGATCCGGCACGCGGCTCTTGCGATACCGCGCCGGGCTCTATGAGATCGATGAGGTTAGGTGCTTCCGCGGTGATAAAACCTTCCTGGGCCTGAACGAGGAGCCGGGATACAACCTCCTTTCAAGTCTTTGCACGCAGGAATTCCGGTTCACGGGCCGGTTTTATGTTCAGAAAAGTGTAACGCCACAACACTTTTATCATCCAAAAAGTGTACAATGAATACAGTTTATGGAACGAAAGATCGCCCGGCGGCTGGAAGAGTGGAAGCGCAATCCCCGCAGAAAACCGCTGCTGCTGCAGGGGGCACGGCAGGTGGGCAAGACTTATTCGGTCCTGGAATTCGGGAAAAAGCAGTACAAAACTATCGTGTATGTCAATTTCGAATCCAATGCAGGGGCACAACGGATCTTCGAACGTGACCTGGACCCGGAACGTATTATCAGGGAACTTGCCGCGTTGTCCGGAACAACCATCCGGGCAAAGGACACCCTGATCTTTTTCGATGAGATCCAGGCCTGTGAGAAAGCTCTTGCCTCCCTGAAGTATTTCTGCGAAGATGCAGGAGATTACGCCATCATCGCTGCCGGCAGCCTGCTTGATGTGGCCCTGAACCGGAAACAATTTTCATTCCCCGTAGGAAAAGTCGAGGTGTGCTCCCTGTACCCGCTCGATTTTGAAGAGTTCCTCTGGGCCATGGGAAAACACAAGCTTGCTCTCCTGATCCGGGATTCATACCGGTCCTGCACGCCAGTGAGCCTTCATGATACTGCCCTCGACCTGTATCTGCTGTATCTTGTTGTCGGGGGTATGCCAAGCGGTTCTCCAGTATATCGAGCGAAAAGATTTTGATCTCCTCCATTCCGTCCAGAAAAACATCAGCAATGGCGATATCGCTGACATTGCAAAGTATGCCTCTCCGTAGTAAACGACACGGATCATGGCGGTGTTCCGGAGCAGTCCGGCCTAGCTTGCAAAAGCCAACCACAAGTGTCATTACCGTCGGATAAAAGCCGGT
>NZ_PIZH01000270.1 GCF_002835825.1 Methanoregula sp.
GGGGTGCAACCCGCTCATTCATCGGTCAGCACCCCGTGGAGGGCATGTACCATCTTCCCAGCAGGATTGGTATTCTCTGGTGTAAGGTGGAGCCATGAGCGGCACTGCTTTAGCCGGGTTGAGGAGATGGGAGGACATGTACGATAACCTGATCCGGGCATCTCTCAATGATTATTCTGTTGAACACTGGACTGCGCGTGCGGAGGATTATTCGGAGTTCCGGAGAACGGACGAGTACGCGTACGGGACAAGTGTCCATGATGCGCTTGCCGCCCATGGCATTGTCGGGCCGTCATCGCGAGTGCTCGAAGTCGGCTCCGGGCCGGGAACATTTGTCATCCCGTTCGCTAAGCGTGTTGCGCATATGACTGCGGTTGAACCTGCAGAGGGAATGATCCGCGTGATCCAGCGTGATACCGCAGAAACCGCGATCGCAAACTATGACATTATCTCCAAGATCTGGCAGGAAGTGGACACCGGCTCACTCCGTGGCTCATACGATCTTGTGATAACCTCAACGGTCATCTGGATGTTCCGCGATATTCTGCAGCAGATCGGCCGCATGGAGGAGATCGCGGGAGGCTACTGCTGTGTTGTTGAGGGAGCAGGCGGGTCAAAGGGATTTGAAAAGAACCTGTGGCATTCCATCATGGGAGAGACTCCTTATCCTGCATATGCCGGTTATCCGATCATTTACAACATTCTCTACCAGAACGGCAGGATCCCCCAGGTACGGATGATCGATGCAAGAACCGTGCGATCGTTTGATATGCTGATGAATGTGTACAGGATCTTCTACTCTCTCTATACCGAAGTTAGACCGGAAGTGGAAGAAAAGATCCGTTCAGCGTTACAGGCAGAGAGCCGGAGCGGTTTGCATGAGAGAAATTACCGTGCTGCGGTTGTCTGGTGGGATCCCAAGGAACGGCGTGAGGGTTGATCAATCCTACCGGAATTATCCCATTTTTTCTGTTTTTTGCCGTGTTATCCCCGCTATCCGCTGATAATAAGCAGGATAATGACCACGATCACGGTTGTCAGCTGGGTCATGGTGAAATCGAGGGCGGTTACTTTGACGCCCAGGGATTTGCCAAAGAGCGCGATGTTCGTCGGGAGCCCGGTTTTAATCTGGCCGATCCCTAGGTGGAGCGATCGCGACAGGGCATAGATGATGAGGCACTGGATAAGCGTCAGGTTCTCTCCCGCAGCAACGGTCCCGGTCGCAGAGATCGCAGCCACCTGGCTCACGAACGCTGCAGCAAAGACAATCACGCTTGATGCCGGGAGGTGAAAGAGTGAGAAGAGCGGCTGCAAGAGCGCCTGGAGGGTGTCCTGCACACCGATATTGAATAAGAATATGATGAGTGCACCAGTAGGAACAAGAACGAGACATATCTCATAAAAGTCCCTTATGCTGTCTTTCAGGCACTTCACCAGCGTGGTTTTGGTAAACGCCTCTATCTGAACCGGATCTTTAGCCGCTGATCCGGTTGTTCCATGCACAAGAAGGTGAGGTGGTGCAAACAGTATCCTGCCTCCAATGATTCCTGCAAGAGTAATTCCCATGCAGATGGTGAACTCGACTCCAAGAATCGCCATACCATAAAACAGCCCGAAAACAGAGAGCGCTACGGGTGCGAGGAAGAAGACAATGGTATTGATCCCTTTGGGGAAATACGCCACAAGGACGGTTATCAGGACATGCTTCTCATCAAGGTTGTTTTCCCGGAAATTCTCAGAGAGCAGTCCGAGCGCAGAATAGGAGTTGAGGAGATACAGGGTCAGTGCAGAAGAGCATCGATTGGGCAGGTGCGCGAGCCGGGAAAATACGGACATCGGAAGACCAATGAGATCGAAATACCTTGACGCCTTGATCAGGTTTGCAATCACAAAACCGATGAAGATGTACGGTAGTACCTGCCAGAAGAATTTCAGAATCTGTACCAGGATTGTCAGAATATCCATTTTTCCCCGTGCCCATGTCAGGACTGTCTTTCAGGGTCAGGACCGGACATTCCCTCATACATGGTGATAGTCTGCTGAATGCGGATGGCCGGATACGCTCCTGAAAAACGGCGCCCCGTGAGATGGTTACATTGTAAGTAAAAATGTAAAAATGTTTTTGATTTGGTGCTATCAATTAAACAAAATTTATTACTATATCTGTGTAACACTTCAAAGGTTTAAAATCCAACAGGTGAAATGATGAGCAACATGGAAAAACTGCTTTTAATGGTATTCGGCCACGAGATCTGGCTCGAAAGTATGAGAGGAAACGGAACAAAAGCTGACATCAAACTGATGTACGGCCATAATATGAAGACGGATGGGCATGTCGATGCCGACAGGATCTCTTCTGTCGTGTATGGTCCCGGAAGGAAAAAGATTGTTCCGGAGATCAAAACGAAGGCCGATCACCATATCGTATCGTTCAAGGGAGAAAAAGCCGGGTATTATATTTCCGTTGTTGACCTTTCTCCCCTCGTAATTTCAAAAACGAAAAATGATGAATACAAACATGGTCCGCGGAAGATGTACAAGGACATTGCGTATGCAGGTGCTTTTCACCAGATGGCAAAAAAGATCCTCCCCCTTGGGGAGGTAGGAAAATATAATCCACGGCACGTGCATGGCATTCTTGACCTCGTCCCCGCAACCCCGGTCCTTGTTCCTGACAAGGAGGTCTCCCTTACTGTTCTGTACGAAGGAAAGCCGGTAAAGGGCGTTACGGTTAAAGCGATCTCGAAGAAAGAGGGCAAGGATGTGGCAAGTGCTGTCAGCAATGCCAAGGGTATTGTCACGTTCCCGATCAGCAAGAATGGCACATGGATGTTCATTGCCCGCCACAATGATCCGTCAAAAGCCGTGGAAGACGAATATGATGAAACCGTCTTTGTCTCCACCCTGGTGATGGAGACCCAGAAAGCATGATCAAGATCATCGCCACCGGTAAGGGGGGCGCGGGGAAAACGACAGTAATCGCAACCCTCTCCCGCCTCCTTGCCCGGAAGGGGCTCCGTGTGCTTGCCATCGAC
>NZ_PIZH01000271.1 GCF_002835825.1 Methanoregula sp.
CTACAAGGTAAAATTACAGAAGAGGATCGCTCATAACCACCTTTTTCCTGTTCCCCTCCGAACGAGCTGGGCCCGGATTTGCTGGGGCACTCGCTAACTGCACAAGTACGAAAGGGGCTGTGGGATACAAGAGCCGGTCAGGAATATCGAACCAGGAAAGATCCCTGCGAGCCCATCGGGAAGGGAGGTCAGCTGGAGTGGGAGTGGAGACCGTAAGTGATTCCGGGATTCGGACAGTACGGTGCCACCTCCCGTTCAGGAACCATGCTTCCGGTAAAGACTCCCACAGGAATTTGTAGGTTCCGGTCCCTGAGAATGGGAATAAAAACAGTGGTCCTGCATGGAACGGGACTCTCATTTTCCCCCGTGACGCCCGATAAACTGCTAGGGGCGTGCTATACGTTGGGAATCGGCAGAAAAAAACACCAGGGCGGATCCGGGCAGGGGGGAGAACCGTGGTGACCGGTATCGCCAGTCATAGCTATCATGAGTGTGATCACGATCCACGTTTTAGGCCTGCAATACGAACAATGCCGTTCAGTCCAACGGCAGTCAGTAAAGGTAACTGTGGGGCCCCCCACACAACAGGACGTTTAGTAAAAATTGCAAACAGGCCGGGCACCGTGGCGCTCATGAATCCTGAGGGACGGTTTTACCTCATGACCTGGAGCAGGGCAACCCGTTCGAGGACGAGGTCGGCAAGCCGCGCGTCTCCCCCGGTGGCAGAGAGTTCGGCAGGGGAGATGCCGAACGCCTCCATCAGGACTTGTTGTTTTTCGGGGAGGATCGCGTCTCCGTCCTCATGGGTTAATTTCATCAGCGACTCTAGTGCAACCCGGATCTCGTCCCGAAGCGGAACGCAGCAGACGAACAAATGATTCTCACCATCGTTGATCCCAAACGATATGGCAACATTGCATTGCCGGGACCCAGAGGCGAACAGCAGCGCCTCCATCTCGAGCGTGTTCGATATGTTCGCTCCGAGGTCAAACGCACGCTGTGCAAGGGTGACTGCCAGTGCGGCATGGGCCCTTCCGGCGATCCTGTCAGCATTGAAGAGGATGATCCTGCAGGAATTGATCGCCGCGATCGTCCGCAGAGCTTCGAGGAACGCGGAGCGTTCGGGTATCGTGCACCGGGCAGTCAGGACCATGTCGGGACAGTAACGGGCAGTCATGGAATCACCGGAACGCAAAGAGGGTTGACTGCCCGACGGCATCAGGATCGCCCTGTGCCTTGCCCCGGGCAGGGGGGTCTGTCTCCTCCTTGCGGGTGGGACGATCGCCGGTCCCGTCCCGCCCCTTCTTCTCCAGCTGGGTAAAGACCTGTTCGGCAATGCCCCGCCCGAGAATCCGGGTGACGGTTTCGATACCAGCGGCCTTTACCGCGTCCGGAGACGTCATGCCGTTGTTGAAGAGTCGGCGTGCACGAACCCGCCCGATGCCCCGCAGCCGCACAAGCGACAGGAGTTCGCCCCGGATACCGTGCTTCATGCAGGTCTCATAATCGCGGATATTCTCGTGGAACGCGGGGACAAACATGCGGCTGAGCTCTGCCGTAGCATGCAGGAGCCAGTTGACGCTCTCGACCATCCCGTATACGTCGCCCGGGCCCACGGCGTAACGCTCGCAGATCTTCGCATCGGGCATCTCATCGGCCCAGTCCGAGAGGAGCATGGTGGTCTTGATCGCCCTGAAGAACTGTTCGGCCTCGGCTTCGTCATCCGGGACAGTAAGCCAGAGTTCCTCCGCATGTACTTCGATCATCCGGTCGAGCTGAAGCCTGTCCGAGTTCCGGGCAAAGAGCCGCGGCATATCGGGGGTGCTGCAGATGAGCTGCAGGAGGCCGATGTCCGCATATTCCGTGCGTTCCCTGAGGCCTCCAATGATCATGGCAGCGCTGCGGGGATCGATATACAGGCGGGAGACGAGGGACCCGAGATCGGTTGCCCCAAGGTGCTCGCTGACTTCCGCAACCATCTCAGAGGCGACGAGGAACCGGAGGGCGGCATCGACCGCACGCTGCATCAGCCTGCCCTGCCGGTGCTCGTGCACATAAAAACTCCGGTTCATGAACGCGATCAGTTCCGGGTAGGTTGCGGCAAATCCTGAAGCGATGATGGAGAGGATGTGGGTATACAGCGCGGCCGGTTCGGCAATTTTCGAGTGAATCTCCTCGGCCGGGGCCTCGATGTACCAGTCGAACAGCTGCTCTACCTGCCCGGCATCCTTTGCGATCAGCACCGCCTCGCCGTACGGGTCGAGGCCCGGCCGCCCGGCCCGGCCGGCCATCTGGTGGTACTCACTTGCCGGGATCGGCTGCATGCCCTCCCCGGCAGTGAAGCGGAGGTAATCGCGGATGATCACGCGCCGGGCCGGGAGATTGCGCCCCGCTGCAAGGGTCGGTGTTGAGGAGATGCACTTGAGATGGCCTTTCCGGAACCCCTCCTCCACGATCTTCCGTTCGTCACGGCTCAGGCCGGCGTGGTGGAATGCGGCGCCCCGGGCAACGCAGGCGGCGAGGGTCTTTGCCATCTCCGTCTCTGCGGTGCTGTTCAGGGTGTCGGCATACGATGCAAGCATCGGCTCTTCTCTCTTGATCGCCCCGGCGGCCCTCTTGGCAAATGCCTCGGCGTTCCGGCGTGAGGAGACGAAGACGAGGCACTGGCCCCCTTCAGCGATGGTGTCGAGACAGAGGTTGAGATCCTCGTAGTTCTTCGAAACCTGCGCAACCCCGCGGCCCCCCTCCCGGAAATGGATGCGGTTGTCACAGAAGACGCCCTGGCGGAGGTCGACCGGCCTCCACACGCTCGTGACCAGCTCAGCCCCTATCCACCCGGCCAGCAGCTGCGGGTTGCCGATGGTTGCCGAGAGGCCAATCACCTGCCTGGACGGGTTCCGGTACCGGAGTTTGGGTATTGCCATCCTTACGGCCGGGCCACGGTGATCCGTGCCTATCCGTTCGCTCCCATCGGTCACACGACGGGCAACCGCACCTATCAAACGTCCA
>NZ_PIZH01000272.1 GCF_002835825.1 Methanoregula sp.
AACCCCACCTGCTCCACCGTCCACCGGGCATCGGTGAGAAGCTGATGGGGGGGATCGTCGCGTCCCGGAACCAGACGCCCTTTGAGAATTGTGCCGACATCTCCGCGCGGATCAAGGAGATCCCCCACCAGGAGCAGATGGTACAGGCACGGATTCTCGAAGAGCTCCAGGACAAGGAGACCAAGTACCACCTGTTTACCACGAAATGAAAGCGCAGCACGACCAGCAATTCCTCGTTGACCAGAATGCGGTGAACCGCATCGCGGACTTAACTGAAGTGCGGGGGAAGAAGGTGCTCGAGATCGGGCCGGGCAACGGGGCACTCACCCGTGCCCTGCTCAACCGGGGCACCACCGTGCATGCAATCGAGCTCGACGGGGTGCTCGTGGAGCAGCTCAGCGAGACCTTTTCTGATGAGATTGCATCAGGACAGCTCGTGCTCCAGCACGGCGATGCCACCCGGTGCGAATACCCCCCGTTTGATGTTACGGTATCGAACCTTCCCTATTCTGCCTCATCCAAGATCACGTTCCGGCTGCTGGAACACCCGTTCGAGGTCGGCGTCCTGATGTACCAGGCAGAGTTTGCCGATCGCATGGTGGCAAAGGCAGGGACCAAGGACTGCGGGCGGCTCTCGATCATGGTCCAGACCTATGCAGCCGTGCAGCAGTGTTTCCGGCTCCCGCCGCAGAGTTTCTCGCCCCGGCCCCAGGTACACTCCGCGGTTGTGAAGATCTTTCCCCGCGAGCCGATCTTTTACATCAATGACCGGCGCCTGTATGCGAATGTTGTCCGGGCGCTCTTCTCGCACCGGAGAAAGACCGTGAGAAACTGCCTGAAGGGATCGGCCGGCACTATGCTGGGTGCCGAATGGGTGAAGCGGGTGCTCTCGACCCTGCCGGAAGAGATTTTGGCAAGTCGTCCCGAGGCATTGTATCTCGAGGACTTTGCCACTATCGCAAACATCCCGTGACTCAAGGCCGAACGGTTTTTGCTCCTGCCCTGCTGAATACTTCTTCTGGGACTGTCATGAAATGGAGAGGCTGGGAGAAGGTATCGCTCGAAGTTGCTGACCCAACGGTCCCATCCGGCAGGCAGATTGTTGAGGCGATCGCCCCTGTCATCGTATCGGTGAGCCGATCCACGGATATCCCGGCATTCTACGGGGACTGGTTCCTCCACCGGCTGAAAGAGGGATACGTTCGATGGAAAAGCCCCTTTGGTGGCAGACCGGTCTTTGTCTCGTTTGCCCGGACACGGCTCTTTGTCTTCTGGTCCAAGAACCCCTTGCCGTTCCTTCCCTTCCTGGATACGCTCGACCATCTCGGGTACGGGTATTATTTCCTCTACACCCTCAACGACTACGAAGCCGAACGCATGGAACAAAACGTGCCACCGCTCGATGAACGGATTGAAACGTTCATCCGGCTCTCCCGCCGGATCGGGCCGGGAAAGGTCGTGTGGCGGTTTGATCCCCTCATCCTTACGGAAACCATCACGGTCAGCGAACTGCTGGACCGGGTGGAACGCATCGGCGACCGCATCGCCCCGTTCACGAAACGGATGGTCTTCAGTTTCGTGGACATCGAGAAATACACGAAAGTCCGGCGGAACCTGGACGCCGCCGGGTGCCGGGGCGCCCGCGAGTTCTCGGATGCAGAAATTGCTGAGTTCTGCGAGGGCCTCCGCCGTCTCAATGAACGCTGGGGCCTGACCCTTTCCGCCTGCGCCGAGGGCCGCGATCTCTCGCAGTATGGTATCGGACGGGGGCAGTGCATCAGCTATGACCTGATGACAACCGAGTTTGCTCACGACAAGGACCTGATGGCGTTCCTGCGGCCCGAAGGCCTGCAGGCACTTGACGGGTCTTCACCGGATCCCTCGCGGCGCCTGAAGGACCCCGGCCAGCGGAATACCTGCCGGTGCATTGTGTCGAAGGATATCGGGCAGTACTCGACCTGCATGCATCTCTGCTCGTACTGCTATGCCAATACGTCAGCGGCAACCGTGCGCCGGAATTATTCACAGTACCTTGCAGATCGCGACAGCGGGATGTTCCACGATACAATTGTCGGGTAAGGTAACGGGCTGTCAGAAATCCCGCATAATTTTTATCGCGCAGAACTTCCCGCACATCGTGCACTCCGTCTCCTCCCCGCAGAACTGCCGTGCCCGCTCCGGGTCCATGGCACACCGGATCTGTGCTTCCCGGTCGAGTGCGGCCCGGTGGACCGCTACTTCTTCATCCTCTTTCTCCCTGCCCTGCTTGACGGTATCGCCGACATGGGCTGCAATCCTGAACGCGATGAGACCTTCTTTCACCGCTTCGGGATCGGGAAGCCCGAGGTGTTCTGCCGGGGTGATATAACAGAGATAATCCGCTCCTGCCGCACTCGCGGTGCTGGCCCCGATGGCACCGGCAATATGGTCGTATCCTGCCGCAATATCCGTTGGCAGGGGCCCGGCAACAAAGAGTGGGAACGGGGAGCGTTTCTTATACGAGCGGACAACGGGAGCAATCCTGTCGTGGCGGATATGCCCGCCCGCGCCTTCGATGATCACCTGGACTCCGGCTGCAAGGGCCTGCCGGGCAAGCGTGACATTCTGGCGGAGCTCGGCCTGCTGGAATGCATCCGGGCGATCGTGGATACAGCCGCTCCGTGCCGTGTTGCCAAGCGAAAGGACTAGATCATGCTTCCGGCAGATCGAGAGGATTTCGTCAAAGTGTTCTACAAACGGGTTTTCGCAATCATGGGTAAGCATGAATGCGCTGGTGATCGACCCTCCCTTGGAGACCATCCCGAGAACCCGTCTCTTCTTCTTGAAAACCTCAAGCATTTTCCGCGTCACGCAGTGGACGACAACCGAACTGATCCCCTGCCCGGCCTGTTGTTTGAGGGTGGCAGGGATATCTTCTGCCGTCATGGTCTCGAGGCCGCATTCGACAACCGCCTGGTAGATCGGCACGGTGGTGACGGGGAGCGTGGTAAACGCGAGGATATCCCTC
>NZ_PIZH01000273.1 GCF_002835825.1 Methanoregula sp.
GAGGTACGGGTTGTCTGCTGGTCCATCGGAGGAGTGACCGGCCCGGTCCGGGACCTGGTGGCGGATCCCGAGTACCTCGACGTGACGCTGGGGCCTAAGATGCGGTTTTCCCACCCGGTGAAACCAGGATACCTGGCAGCAGCATACGTTTTTTTTGGGTCGGGTGCATTCGACTCATCGAGCGGAGAAACACCGGGGAACCGTACGATGATCCGGTATGATTATGACGGAGACAAAATCGATGTCCGGGCGGGGGAAGAAGGCGTGAGATTTCTGTTCTTTGCCGGAAAGCCCCTCCGCGAGCCCATAGCCTGGGGCGGCCCGATCGTCATGAACACGCAGGAGGAACTGCGGCAGGCGTTTGACGAATACGAGAACGGGACGTTCATCCGGAAATCGTCCTGAAATTTTCCTCCCCCGCTTTTTCCCGCAGGACCCGGTGACGGATCAGTTTCACACCATCCCCCACCCTCTTATATCCCATCACATGCCACAATAGAAATTAGGAAATTGTGGGCAATGCGTGATGCGAGGAGATGCGATGACCGTAAAAAAAACCTATGAAGAATCCATCACCCTCATCATCGAACGGATCTCGCACCAGATGCCCTATGATCTTGTGGAACAATTCCGGGAGTTCAGCCAGCTCACGAAGGCGGACATCCACCCCATACAAGGCAATTCCGCCGGGATTGTCAGTGCAATCGACGGGTCCAATGCCATCATTGCCGAGTCGGGAAGTTTTGCCCTTGCCGCGATCCGTGCAGGCCACACAGATTTTTTTTTGGAGGAGCGCCATGCCCGGGCCATCACACCCATCACGGTCGTCTCGGTTGGACCGGAAGAGGAGAGCGAGGACTTCAAGGTTCTCATGAGCGACTGCTTCGGGAGATTTCCCGAAACCGGCCTGGTAAACAATGATGCGGAACGGGTTTCGGCAATTCTCCGTGACACCCTTGAATACTGGATCGCACTCACGCAGGCAAAAACCCTGCCGGAAGGATCGCTCCTCCTCCTTGACGGGGCATTGCGGGTCACCGACCAGAACCACGACTCCGTCCTGCAGGAGATCATCCGGACTTCACAGGACCGGGGCGTACTCCTTGCAGCGATCACCAAACGGACGAAGGCAACGTGGGGCGGAGGCCATCCTCTCCTGCCCTCGGTTGCGGGATTTGTCCGGAACGCCGGAATTACCGGCCCGTGGTGGATGAGGATCGATGAGCACCTGCTCGACAGCGCCGTGTACAAGCGGGGGCGGCAGGGAGACCTCTATGTTGCATCGGTACATCCGACGAAACATTTCCCCCTCAAGCTCGAACTCCCCAAAGGAACCGATAAACAAACGGTTGAAATGATCATGAGCTCAATAGTTGCTTGTTCGGATGACGGGCGGATCCCCGGCTATCCTTACCCGCTCCTGGATGCCCACAGGACCGTGGTGATCGACCAGACGCTGACAGAACAGATCCGGCAGGACATGATGAGAGGCTTTTCATCGCAGGGAATGAACAGGGAGATCTTCGATCTCTTATTCGGTGATATCCATGATGACTTTAAACGATATTGATACTGAAGACACTACAAAATTCCGGCTGATCGGAAAGAGCGTCCTGTCGTATCGGTTCATCGTACCCCATGATGCACACCTCTTTGTCGGGGACATCGTCAAAATTCAGGATAAAAAAAAGCAGTTCGTCTTCTTTGCCAAGGTCATCGACCTCTTCCACGAGAGCAACTTTGCCGACAAAAACTGGGACACCCGGCCCTTCTCCGAGCATTTCTACGGGCTTGGCGAAGATGTCTTCATTGGCGTGGAAGCCGTGCCGCTCGGGTTCATTGACGGGACAGGAAAATTCCGGAAGCCCCGGACAATCCCGATAAAGTTCTCTGAAGTCACCGTGCCGGAAGCAGAGGACTTCACATTCCTCAAGGAAGTCATGGGAGATATCGAGGTCGGGGTCATGCGGACCGGCCAGGGCGTGTTAAAAGACGTCCCGGTCAAGATCCACAGCAAGGTCCTCCCCCAGCATATGGGCGTGTTTGCGACAACCGGCATGGGCAAGTCCAATTTCATGAAGACCTTCTGCGCCTCGTGCATGAAACAGCAGCAGTTCGGCCTTCTCGTGGTTGACCCCCATGGGGAATATGTCCGGGGTGGCCTGTCCAGCACGGGAAAGAAGACACTCGGCCTCCTCCATTACACGGAGGGAAAGGATGGGCTTTCGGTCTTCACCATCAGCGAGCCGGACCGGAAGAAATACGGGCTTTCCAGCCTCTGGCTCGATTACGATGATTTCCGGATGACCGACCTTGGCCTGCTGTACGACCTCTCGCAGGCACAGCGGGACGTCATCGAGTCACTGGAAGAACTCAAAGGAAGCGAGGTCATCCCGTTCTTCCTTGCAGCAAACGTGGAGACACTTCCCGATGAAGTGAAACAGAACCGGTATACCGGCCCGTTTCCGGATATTGCGGGCAAGCTCGGGTCGTTCCACCCCGGGACCCTGCAGGTCATCCAGCGCCGGATAAAAAATATCGTTTCAGGCAACCGGAAGTTCTTCCGCGAATCCGGTTCGTGCATCCCGGAGATCCTCCGGTTTCTCCATGACGACAAGGTCGTCTTAATCGACATCCCCCGCATGGGTGAACGGAGTGAACTCTTCGTCCTCTCGATGATCACAAGACGGATTATGCAGGCGCACCGGAAATCCGCAGAGGAGTTCGGCACGGAATCCGAACCCGCCGAGCAGAAAAAAGTCCTTATCACGATCGAGGAAGCCCAGCGGGTGCTCGGGTCCGGCGGCTCATCAACCCAGATCTTCCGCGAGTGCGCCATGGAAGGGAGAAAGTTTGGCGTGGGCCTCTGTGTCATCACCCAGCAGCCCAGGAACGTTGACGCAAAAGTGCTTGCCCAGATCAACACGTTTGTCGTGATGGGCCTCGGTGACCGGGGCGACCGCGAGATCATCATGGGCAG
>NZ_PIZH01000274.1 GCF_002835825.1 Methanoregula sp.
AGCTTATCTTCTATGACAAGAGTGGCAAGAAGATCCTGCAGTTCGATCCCGCGCAGTAAAGGTCCCATTTTCCTCTTTTTGTCCTGATTTTCGTTCATACAGGTTCGTACTCTGCTTCTCTGACGGAAAGATGCGAAAAACCACCAGCATAATTAATAGGCTTCAGGAAAACAATAGTAGGAGTCTCGGGCTCGTGGTCTAGTCGGTTATGACGTCGCCCTTACACGGCGGAGGTCGCCGGTTCGAATCCGGCCGGGCCCATCGTTTTAAAAAAAAGAGAGTTACGCTATTCTCACGAGCGTGATCGTGAAGACCAGGTCTTTTCCCGCAAGATCGTGGTTCTGGTCAATGGTGATGGTATCCTCTGTCATGTTGATTATCTCGATATGTGCCACCGCATTGTCGGTCGCTCTCCGGATCGAGTACCGCTCCCCGATGACCGGGTTCTCAATCCCGAAATCCGAACGATTAACTGTAAAGACAAGGGACGAATCATACGGTCCGTATGCTTTTGCCATGGGGATATGAACGGTCTTTGTCGTATTCGGGGCCATACCGGTCACGGCTTCCTCAAGGCCGGGAATGACTTTTCCCTGGCCGATGGTGAAGACAAGTGGGGATGCCTCCCGGTTGGAATCAAAGATAGTCCCATCAGCCAGCGAACCGGTATAATAGACTGAAACCGTATCCCCGGTCTTTGCAAAGAACGGGTTGAACAGATAAAACGCAACAGCGGCAACAACAACGAGAACGATAACAACACCTATCGCATACTGCCGCGTCCGCTTCTTCCTGGCCGCGACAGCCTCTTTTCCCTTCACTTTTTCAGATTTTTTCATGTTCTCGCCAGTACGTTGATCTCATGACCATAAGAGCATTGCATTCTGTTCCGGAAAACCAACACCCGGGTTGTTCATGAAGGCTGCATGCACGCAACATATCGATTCCCGCTATCACAATTGCACGATATAAATACCCGAAGAACGTATGTTTGGTGTTCATTATGCCGGATGAAGTCAAATATGCAGAAGTCCAGGGCCGGAAAGTCCAGTGGGACCCTGCACAGATGCGCAAGATTAAGGAGCACCCGTGTTTCTCCGAGGGTGCATGCCATAATTTCGGGAGGTGTCACATCCCGGTTGCACCGAAATGCAACATCCAGTGCAACTACTGCATCCGCGACTTCGACTGTGTCAACGAGAGCCGACCCGGTGTCACGACAAAGGTGCTCAAGCCGGACGAAGCCATGGACATGGTCAAGAAAGTCGTAGACAAGTACAATTACATCAAGGTCGTCGGGATCGCGGGACCCGGGGACCCGCTCGCAAACGAGGAGACATTCGAGACGCTTCAGCAACTCCATGAAAAATATCCGAATGTCATCAAGTGTATCAGCACCAACGGCCTCCTCCTTCCGGACAAGATAGATCTCCTCCAGAAATACGACGTGGGAAACATCACGGTCACATTAAATGCAATCGACCCGGAGATTGGGGCGAAGATCTACCAGTTCGTCGATTATAAGGGAAAACGCTACGAGGGCATCGATGGCGCAAAACTCCTCCTCTCCCAGCAGATGAAAGGCATCGAAGAGGCAGTCAAACGCAACATGATCGTGAAGATCAATACCGTCTACATTCCTGGCATCAACGAGGATCACATTCCGGCCATTGCAAAGAAAGTAGGAGAGATGGGCGTCTACACCTTCAACCTCATCCCGCTCATCGCCCAGTACAAGTTTGCCAATATCACCCCCCCGACACCCGAGATGAAGCGGAAGATGCAGGACGAGTGCGGGAAATACGTGAAACAGATGCGCCACTGTCAGCGCTGCCGTGCCGATGCGATCGGCAAACTCGGACACGACATCCAGTCCTGTGTGTACGAAAACAAATAATCCTTTTTTGTCATTCCCTGCGCACGGAGCACAAGCAACATCGCACTGCGCCGGATTATGTTCGCATGTTTGCCAGCAACGCCGGGGCTAGGTCCGGAGTGCTGCGGGAGGTAATGATTGCATTCAGCTCACGTATGACCGACTGGAGCGTGAAGGGAACGACCGTATCCTCGGTCACTACTGTCTTGTTTCCAAACGTGATCCGGTAAGCCATGAAATCATCGCCCCCGCGTGGTGAAGTGTAAGCGTCCTCGAGCGAAGCGAATCCTGCCTGGCGGAATATCAGGTCCAGCCGCTGCAACTCTGAATTGTTCAGCTGAAACTCGCGGGTAATCGATCGGGTTGAGATGAGGCCTGCCCCGTTGTCGAACAGGAGGAGGTGATCGTCGACCCCGGCAAACCCTCCGGTACGGTGATAGTCGATGAGCAGCGCCGGGGGGGCCTTGTCGGGGCTTGCCGGAGCCTCCCTGCCAAGACACCCGGTTCCTGCCAGGACAACAACAATGATGATGAACAGGGGTACAAACCCTTTTCTGATAGCGGTCACTCCCAATCAGCAACAGCGTTTACGGACTCGATCAGATCTGCAGGACATCCGATTTCGCCGGTGTTCCGGCTGTTTTCCGCTCCGGGAGCACCTCTTCGAGCGCTGCCACAAGACTGTCCACCTTCTCGTTGTTGAACGCTGCCCGGAATGCGGCAATCTCAGCAGAGTTCATGATCATGATGCCCTTCTTCTTCATCGGGAGCCCGTTGGAGCCAAGGGGGTTGATGTCGATGGCAAGGGATGCGGCACGGTTCTTGGTTGCGGGGAGCCGGATTAGTGAGACACCTTTGACCGATGTCTGCTTGCGTTCCCAGTCCGCACCTTCTTCGATAAATGTCCTGAGGGTTTCTGCTAATTCCATAAGAAGAACTATTCATTTATATATTAAAATGCTATTCGTTCCGATCCGGCTTTGACAAAATGGCAGGCAGCCGCGCCCGGTCCTCCCCGTCCCGTTTGCACCATCCCCAGCGAATAAGAGGGGGAGTGGTCAATGGTACTC
>NZ_PIZH01000275.1 GCF_002835825.1 Methanoregula sp.
TCGCTGTACTGCCCGATCACCCGACACCGATCCGCACAAAAACGCACACGCGGGATCCGGTGCCGTTCGTTGTCCGTGGCAAAGGAACCGACAAAACAACAGAATATTCGGAAAAGGCGGCCCGTTCAGGGGGTCTCGGGATGAAAAACGCGGTCGGTTTCCTCGACTTCCTTTTTTCCTGAGCAGTGCGGCATCAGCACCCGTGCATCATCATGAATCAGTGGGGGTAACTTTCATCATCTGCCGCAAAGTAGCACTATTTTTCTTTATGATTGTTTATCAATTCGTCCCTTCCCCGGTTACCAGGATACGAGTCCGGATTTTTAAAGAAAAACGAGAAGCCGGAATCCGCCATCTCCCTTACTTCCACCTGTACGCATGTTCCGGTCTATTCGGTACGGCCATTTCAGCCAAACAATAATAATGTTACAGGTAGCCAGTGAGATCTGGTTATATCGGGAAAAGAGGGATCTGGAGACATGAGTTTTGGGGGAGATTGCCTGTACCGGCCTATATCGCTGGACGAAGAGAATCTTGCGGCAAAAGGGTTCAGTCGTTATGGTGAACGGTATCCTGAATTATTGTTAAAATCCAGCGATTACGAAAAATCCCAGCTCGATGAACATTTTCGATCGTATGCCAGGTACCTGCAGGAATCGCTCGCTGTCGGTGATGATGCATTCTTCCTTGACTATATCCGCTGGGCCCGGGTATCTCTTGAATCGCTCCATTTCCCCCCCACGATACTTGAAAGAAGCCTTGTTGAGTTCAGTGATGTCCTGCACCAGGAACTACCGGAAGATCAGGATTCGAAGGCACAGGAGTATATCACGAGAGCCCGCGACCTCCTCTCTGCCCCCCCGCGGGAAGATCCCTCCTTCATCAGGGAAGACAATCCTCTTGCGGCCCAGGCCCGCGCGTATCTCTCTGCTCTTGTTGCAGCAAACCAGGAGGATGCCCGGGTGCTCATCATCGGAATGCTCGATAAGGGTGTTCCTGTCCGCGACCTTTACCGGCATATATTCCAGCCGGCATTGCAGGAGACCGGGAGGCTCTGGCAGGTCCGCAAGGTCAGTGTAGCAGAGGAGCATTATATCACCGATACGACCCGGCTGTTCATCGCACTCCTCTATAACCGGATGAGGGAAGAGCGCCGGAAGCAGAAAAGGAAAGGCAGGCGCCTCGTTGCAGCCTCCGTCTCCGGTGAGTTCCACGATATCGGTATCCGCATGGTTGCAGATTTCTTTGAAATGGATGGGTGGGAAACCCTGTATACCGGTGCAAACACTCCTGCTCCCTCGGTTGTTGCGATGATACGGGACCATCATGCGGATGCAATCGCCATTTCGGCCACAATGCCGGTCCATGTATCCCGGGTGTACGAACTGGTCCGGGCAATCAGGGCAGATCCTAATACTGCACGAACACCTGTCATCGCAGGCGGGTACCCGTTCAGTCTCGTGCCCAACCTCTGGAAATGTATCGGAGCTGATGCGGGAGCGGCAAGTGCCGATGAGGCAGTTGAAAAGGTAAACCGCCTGGTCTTTTCGTAATGTGATTCCGGTTGCTTTCATGAACCGGCCGGGATCCGAAGGCGGGAGATGCATTTTGTCCGGGATCGAGGCAGATCTTCTTCGAAACTTTTGTTTTTATCAGGGACAATAATCAATGGAGTTAATACCGATTGCGTAGAGGTGTAGTGAGATGAAGAAGAACCTGCTGATGTGGGACGAGACGCTGTTCCGGGACCCTGAGGTCCTGGAGATCGATTATGTTCCCGAGCAGTTCGAGTTCCGCGATGACCAGATGCGCGAGCTGGCGTTCCAGATCAAGCCCGGGCTCCGTGGAGGCAGGCCGATGAACAGCGTCTGCAAGGGGCTTCCCGGTACCGGGAAGACCACGAGCATCAGGAAGCTCTTCCAGGAGATCGAGGAGACGACAAAGAAACTCGTGCCGGTGTACATCAACTGCCAGATCGACAATACCAAGTTTGCCATCATCTCCCAGATCTACAAGAAACTCATCGGTCATCTCCCTCCCTCATCCGGCACCTCGTTCAAGCAGGTCTTCGATGCAGTGGCCCGCCATATCGCAAAGGAGGAGATCGTCCTTTTAGTTGCGCTCGACGATGCAAACTACCTCCTGTACGAGAACGAGATCAATAAGGTGCTCTACACCCTGCTCCGGTCACACGAGACCTACGAGGGGACCCGGATCGGCGTCATCGTCATCATCAGCGACATGGATGTGGACCTGAGCCGCGCTGTCGATGCCCGGGTTGCCTCGGTCTTCCGGCCAACCGAGATCTACTTTGCTCCCTATGGCGATGCCGAAGTGCGGGAGATCATGAAGGCCCGCGTGATGCAGGGCCTTTTCTCCGGTGTCCTTTCCGAGGAGCTTCTCGACCTAGTTGTCAGCCAGACGTTAAAGAGTGGGGACCTCCGTGTCGGTATCGACCTCCTCAAGCGTGCAACGCTCTCGGCAGAACGGGCGGCGCGGCGCAGCATCGAGCGGGACGATATCTGCGGTGCTTATGAGATATCCAAGTACCTCCACCTTGCCTTCACCACAAAGACGCTCAAGGGCGAAGAGCGCCAGATCCTCAAACTGATCGCGGAGCGGAGCGACAAGGAGCACGAAATGAATGCCGGGGATGTATACAAGTCTTTCAAGGAGAACGTCCCCATCGGCTATACGCGGTTCTACGAGGTGGTCAAGAAACTGGATGCCATGCGTCTTGTCAACCTCCAGTACCGCGAGGGAAAGGGCCGGACACGGATTATCACACTCCGGTACGACCCGGTAAAAGTCATCGAATACCTCTCCTGAACTACCCGACTCCAGATTTTCTACCGTCGCGGCTCACGATTTGAAAAATATTATCTATTTCCAGACCCTTGGTAATACTACAGGGGTTATCTCTTATGC
>NZ_PIZH01000276.1 GCF_002835825.1 Methanoregula sp.
CATCGATGAGGCTTCTCGGGGTTGCCGTCTCGCTCCGCCAGTTCTGGTATCCCGGCTCAAAGTCGATCTCCACGACATGGCCCCGGAGCCCGACTGTCACGGTGTCCCCGAAATGGTAGGTAGAGACCCCGGCGTCCTTTTGCTCGCTAACCTTCTTTCCGCCGGCAAGGATCTCCGCGATACGCCGGGCCGAGATGTTCTTCTCTGCAACGATCAGGTGCACGGGTGTTACGCCTCCTTCTTTTTGAGTGCTTCAGTGAGCATACGGTTCAGCTCGGCGGGGTCTGCCTTGCCCCGGGTCTTCTTCATGACCTGCCCGACAAGGAAGTTGAGTGCCTTGCCCTCGCCGTTCCGGTAATCTTCGAGAGCTTTTGGGTTTTCCCCGATGGCTTCTTCTATGGCGGCTGCAATCGCACCCGTGTCGCCGGTCGTTCTTGTCAGGCCAAGCCGGGCAACGATCGCGTCGGGTGTCTCGGTCTTTTCCTTCTTCAGCCGCTGATCAAGCATCACCCGCAGTACTTCAACCCCGCTCTTGTCCGTGATGGTCCCTGCCTTCAGCAGCCGTACCAGGGCGGCAACACTCTCCGGGTCAACGGGGTCAAGCCCCATGTCGCGGTAGTTCAGCTCGCCGATGAGCGTATCGGCAATCCACGTTGAAGCAAGCGGGGCGAGTCCTTTGGGATCGGATGCTACGACCTTCTCGAAGAAGTTGGCAAGCTTCAGGTCACCGGTAAGGGTACGGGCATGGTTGAGCGAACAGCCGTACTGCGCCATGAACCGTTCGCGGCGGGCATCCGGCAGCTCGGGGAGGACGATCCCGTCGACCCATGATTTCACCCGGAGCGGACGGAGGTCGGGCTCGGGAAAGTACCGGTAGTCATGCTCCTGTTCCTTGCTGCGCGCCGACTGGGTGACGCCCCGGCCTTCGAGGAAGTGCCGGGTCTCGCGCTCGATCCTCTGCCCGCGCCGGATCAGGTTCTTCTGCCGGGTGACCTCGAACGTGAGCGCCTTCTCCACACCCTTGTAGGAAGTGATGTTCTTCACTTCAACCCGTTCGTGCCCCTTGATCGAGATGTTGGCGTCGACACGGAGTGACCCCTCCTTCTCGGAGTCGAACACACTCAGGTATTCGAGCGTGGCACGGAGCTTGTTCAAAAACTTTCGCGCTTCCTTGGGTGAACGCATATCAGGCTCGGAAACAATCTCGATGAGCGGGACACCGGCACGGTTATAGTCCACGAGCGAGTACTTCCCGCGTTCGACATTGCCCATGTGCACGAGACGACCTGGGTCCTCCTCGACATGAATGCGGGTGAGGCGGATCTTCTTCTCCCCGCCTGCATCGCCTTCGATCTCCAGGTAACCTCCCTCGGCAAGGGGCTTGTCGTACTGCGTGATCTGGTATGCCTTATCAAGGTCAGGGTAGAAGTAGTTTTTCCGGGAGAACTCGGACTCGTTGACAATCTCACAGTTGAGGGCCTTTGCCACCTTCATGGCGTACTCGATGGCCCGCTTGTTCAGCGCCGGCATGGCGCCGGGGAGGCCGAGGCAGATGGGGCAGACATGGGTGTTGGGGCCGTCGCTGCGGTAGTCGGTGGAGCACCCGCAGAAGAGCTTGCTCTTGGTGTCCAGCTGGCAATGTACCTCGAGCCCGACAATGACCTGGGTGTCTTCTTCTGCCATCTTTAGTTCACCGCCTGCTCGTAGGCATACGCAACATCGACCACACGCTCGTCCTCGAAGTGACGGCCCATAATCTGGAGGCCGACCGGCATTCCCTCTGATTTTCCGCACGGTACGGAGATTGCCGGGATACCGGCAAGGTTCGCGGGAACCGTAAGGATGTCGGCAAGGTACATCGAGAGCGGGTCGCTCTTCTCCTTTAACCTGAACGCGATAGTCGGCATGGTCGGGCCGGCGATCACGTCAACGTCTTTGAAGATCCGCAAAAAGTCCTTCCTGACATTCTCGCGGGCGATCTGGGCCTTGGCATAGTACTTCCCGTAATACCCGCTTGAGAGGGCAAACGTACCGAGCATGATCCGGCGCCGGACCTCGGTACCGAATGCGCTGCTCCGGACTTCCTGGTATGCATCGTGCCAGGACTTTTTCGTGTCTGCTGCCGGGCCGTACCGGACCCCGTCGAACCGTGCAAGGTTGGAACTTGCTTCGCAGGTGCAGGTCACATAGTACGCTGCGAGTGCGTACTCCATGGAGGGGATGCCGCACGGGATGGTGGATGCGCCGAGTTCCTCCAGCCGGCCAATCGCTTTCTTTACAACAGCAGCGACCTGCGGGTCGACACCCTTGCCGAAATACTCTTCCGGTATACCAATCTTCAGGCCTTTGATGTCCGCCCTGGGCGTATGATCATAGGGCTTGTTCTGCGAGGTGGAATCATGACGGTCGTAACCGGCAATGACGCCCATGAGGGTGGAGACATCGGAGACGGTCTTTCCCATGGGGCCGATCTGTTCGAGCGAGTTGGCGTACGCGATGAGGCCGTACCGCGAAACACGGCCGTAGGTGGGTTTCAGGCCGACGATGCCGCAGAATGCGGCAGGGCACCGGATGGACCCGCCGGTATCCGTGCCAAGGGCCATCTTCACCATGCCGGCAGCAACTGCTGCGGCGCTCCCCCCGCTGGAACCGCCCGGGACGCGCCCGGTGTCGCAGGGGTTGAGGGTGGGGCCGAACGCGGAGTTCTCGGTGGTGGTCCCAATCCCGAATTTGTCCATGTTGGTCTTGCCCGCGATCGCGGCGCCTGCCTGTTTCAGGAGCCCGACAACATGGGCATCGTACGGGGGAACATAGCCCTTGAGGATCTTCGAGGCGCAGGTGGTCTCGATACCCTGTGTCGAGATATTGTCTTTGACGGCAACTGTGATGCCGGCCAGTTTACCACTGGTA
>NZ_PIZH01000277.1 GCF_002835825.1 Methanoregula sp.
CCCCTTTCGTTCCCCAGAGGGCAATCGTAACGCCCGGATTGCTGTGCCCACCCGAGACCCGGCCGAGTGCATCGATGCCCGCTGCGACCACGATCCCAAAGGTGATCCCGATCGCGAACCAGTCGCCCCACCCGCCGAGCTGGCCGATCCCTATGTTGAACGGGCTTGCCGGGTTCGACCCGTGGGCCAGCATCAGCGTGATCGCCGCAGCCCCGGCACCGAAGTACACGAGGAGACCGGTCCCGACGCCTTCTGCAATGCTGCGGTTTAGCAGGGACACCATCACTTCGCCCCCGCGTACACTGCGTCGCATTCAGGGCAGAGCATACGGGGCATCTTTTTGGGCAGCTTGCGGGACGGGAGGGGATACCCTCCTTCCCAGACATCGGTCTCCCGCCGAATTGTGTGCTTCATGCAGGTGCCCATGCCGCAGACTACGCAGATCGCAACCGCATCGCTGTCCGTTCCTTGCTTTGCACAGATATAGCACTTCATCGCGATCACCCCCGGGCTATCAGACCGCCTCCTTCCACTGGCAGGAGCAGTGCCGGAAGTCCATTAAGGCAGCAGAGGCGCAGTCCTTGCAGATCCGTGCAGGTGCGGCGGCAACCTCCTTGTCGAGGGCGATGATGTTGGTCATCAGCGTGGCCGTGACCGGCTCGCTTGTCAAGAGGCACGGGTAGTCGGAGAGGCGCATCATCGCCGAGAACCTCACCGTCATGGCGCAGGCCGGGTAGGCATACCACTGCGGATTGGCCAGCACCTTGTTCTTCAGAACGGGCGAAAGGTCCACACTGAACCCGCCCACCTTCGGGACCAGTGCCCCGGGCTCACTGCTCTGCATCCGCCGGGCCTTGTCCACAATCTTCCAGCCGCGGTAGACCATGTCCATGAAGTCGCAGTTGTGGAGCTCGATAGCGGCGCTGCGTTTCGGGTAGAGCTGGACATAGTTATGGTAGCGTTTCGTGAGCATGTCCACGACCATGATGGCGTTGAACCCGTCGAGTTCGAGGATGTACTCGGCAGCCGCGGCCGATGAGCCGGTGGCGACCGAGAGCACATCATGCGGCGACTTCATCTTCGGCGCTGCGGCGTGCAGCGTCTTGTCCATGACTTCTGTTACCGCTTCGATGACGGCCATGATCACGTCGTCCTTGCACATGTTATACGTGGACTGTGCGATGTGGTGGGCAACGTCGCCTACGCAGTAGGCCGGTACGGTCACGATGTTGCCATAGTGCACCCCTTCGTTGAGCGAGGCTTTGACCGCAGCCTGCATCTTCGTCCGGTACTGCTTCATGTACTTACGGCAATCAAACGAGGACTGGCCCACGCTGTCCATCAGCTTTGCCTGTGCATCGACCGGCGTGTCGTAGATGGACTGGATCATGGCGACTTCCCGGTCAACCGCATCGGCAAGGGTTGCGCCCCCTTCCAGGGCGTGGGCAAAGACATCGCCGATACCGTACGAGGTGTTCATGGCCCAGGACTTGGCCGCAAGGATCGTCTGCTTGTGTGCGACAGGGATGTTGACGGTCTTTAAGATCTGGTTCACGATGTTGCTGCTGCTGCCCGGAATCAGGGCGAAGTCCACGACACAGGTGGGGCCATAGAAGCCAGCATACCGCCGGGCAGACTCCTTTCCGATCAGGGCCGCGGCCTTGCCGACCGCCTTGATGAACGCGTCTACGCTCTTCCTGAATTTCGGGTCGGCGTCATAGAGCATCTCGAGGATGACCGGTGTCTGGTAATGCTCGACGAACGGGTCATCCTCGGGCCGGATGGTGTTCGTCAGGCCCTTTAAGATCTCGAAATGGGCGTTGACCGAGTCCTTGTGCAGAGAAAAGACCGCTTTGCTCTGTCCGGATGCGGGTTTCATGTCCTTAACCGCGTCCACATAGACCTTCGTGTCGTCGATGACAAATTTCCCGCCGCGTTTCTTTTCGATCTGATTCACGTCAGCATGCTGGGCAGCCATTGCTTCCGTGATCATCTTTTTGATTACTTCCTGCATGGTGCTGCAACTCCCGGCACCGGTACCTTCCCGGTGCCTGTAGCCAACCTTAAGATACTTCTTATTTAATATCTTCGCGGATATGGCGGGTGAGAAGGCCTTTTTAGAAGAACGGCTGTGGTAACCGCTGACGGCGACCGCGGCCCGAGGTGACCCGGGAGTGTCCCTGCTCTCCCTTCGGCACCGGGCTGCAACCCCCGTGAGGCTGTCGCCTCATCCTGCATTCCCGCGCCAATCTTTAAATCGTTACAGGAATTACTGATCGTAAATAACGGGATGCCGGGGAATGGATTTTTTATTCTTTGATGATCTCGGGAAGAGGCCCTATCTGGTCCCCGCCCTGATCGTCATCAGTTCCGTTGTGTCACTTCTCCTGAACATCTACGGGCTCACGGTCGGTATTTCCTTCGTATTTCCCCACCTGTTGTACCTTCCCATCATCCTCGCCGCCTATTATTACCCGAAACGCGGGATTCTCTTTACTGTTGGCCTTTCCCTTTGCTATTGCGCACTTGCCTTCACTGTCGTCACGCCGACAAACGCGGAAATGGTCTCTGCAATCGCACGCTCGGCAGTCTTTGTCATCATTGCCGCGGTGGTCTCCAACATCAGCGGACGGATGCACCACGACACCCAGATGTGCCGGCGCCTGGTCTCGGTGGTGCGATCTTCCGGCGATGCCATCATCGGGGAAACGTTTGAAGGGATTGTCACGGACTGGAACAGCGGCGCTGAAACACTCTACGGGTACACAGCGCAGGAGATGACAGGGCACCCGCTCTCCCGGATCATCCCCCCCGGCCGCCAGGAGGATAAGCTCCGGCTACTTGAACGGATCCGGCAGGGTGAGGTTATCGAGCGTTTCGAGACCGAAAGGATTACAAAAGA
>NZ_PIZH01000278.1 GCF_002835825.1 Methanoregula sp.
GGCGACGGCTACGGAGACTGATGCAATAAACAGCGAGGTCCGGGCGCCCCAGATGGTGAGACTGAAAAGGTCTCTCCCTAAAAAGTCGGTTCCGAACAAGTGCGCGGGTGAGATACCCTGGTTCTTGTCCTTAACGGAAATTGCCTCGGGATCATAGGGAGAGATAACCGGTGCAAAGATTGCCACAATCATGAGAAGCCCAACAAGAGCCAGACATACCTGAAACCCGGGGCGTTTTGCAATTTCCCGATATAACCGGTTTTTTGAACTATCAATGGATTTAACGGATAGTATCCTCCGGATTCTTGGGATAGAAATTACATCTTCACTCATAACGGATCCTCGGGTCAATGAAATGATACGAGATGTCAACAAGGAAATTCACTATCAGGAACATCGCTACGATCACGACGATACAGGAGGTTACAACCGGTATATCGCGTGCATCGACACTGTTGATCAACAGGTTTCCGATACCTGGCCAGGCAAAGATATTCTCGATAATCACCGTACCTGCCAGCAGGTGACCGAAGTACACGCCGAGGAGGGTAAGAACCGGGATGAGGGCATTCTTGATGGCATGGTTCCATAAGATGTGACCCCATGACAGCCCTTTTGCAATAGCAAACGTGATGTATTGCTGCCCCAGGGTCTCGAGCATGCTTGTCCTGACAATGCGGATAACTACCGCAGTGGGATGAAGAGCAAGGGCAATTGCCGGCAAGACGATGTTGGCTGGTGTCCCGTACCCCGATACCGGAAACCAGTCCAGCGTCAGGGAGAATACAAGGATCAGCATCAGTGCAAGCCAGAATGACGGGAAACTGATACTGAGGATGGTTGCGCCCCGGATAATGAGATCGCTGGGGCGGTTCTCATGCACGGCGCAATACATGCCCAGTGGAATTCCCACGATAATCACAATCAGCATGCTCGCGATTGCAAGGATGATGGTGGGGCCAAGGGCTAGAGAGATGAGTGTAAACACGGATGTATTCTTGTAAACGTAGGACGAGCCCAAGTCTCCACGGAATAACAACCCGGATAACCAGTTGGAATACTGGACCCAGATCGGGTCGTTGAGATTATACTTGGCTGAGATCTCGGCTTTCGTCTGTTCGGAAACGGCATCCTCAATCCCGACAATGGTATGGCGGGCAACGTTTTCCGCCGTCTCCCCCGGTACTGCATGGAGCATAAGGTATGCAAGCGCCGATGCGGCGAGAATGGTCAGGAGGAGGAACCCGAACCTCTTGATAAGATAGTGATGCATGATGTCTCCTTTAAAAAAGAGGGGGAACCCGGAGGTTCTTACCCTCCTTATTTGGTTATGGTGATCTCATAACCCAGCGCATAGTCATGGGCGGTTGGATCGAACTTGTAGCCCTGGACGGTATCCTTTTTCACGATCAGTACGCCATAATCTGCAACGGGGATCACGGGTAAGAGATCATAGGCATCGGCTTCGATCTTGTTCCACTTGGCAAGACGCTCTTTTTCGTCAACGGTTTGGTATGCATCATCAATCTCGGCGTCCATGGTGGCATTCTTCCACTTGCCGCTATTGCTTATCCCATTTGATTTGAACCAGTTGGGGATGATATAACCGGGATCGGGAACCATGGCAATGTTCGATGCAACCAGTTGCAGGTCATAGGTCCTTGCTTTCACCCTGTCTGTCTGTGCAGCACTGGCCATGACCTCGACCTTGGGCTGGATACCGATGGCTTTGAGATCCGATCCAACGGTCTCAAGCATGGGCGCAAGTGCCGGGCGGTTCGTTGCTGTTATCAGGTTGATGGTAAGCGGCTGCCCGTCTTTCTCGACAATGCCATCGCCATTCGTATCCTTGTATCCCATTTCCGCAAGGAGCGCTTTTGCTTTCACCGGGTCGTACGGGAGTTCATCCAGGTTCTTGTTCCCGAATGACATCGTGGGGAGGAAGAACCCCTTTGCGGGCTGACCTACGCCGTACAGGACATGGTCGACAATGTCCTTGCGGTTGATGGCAAGAGAGAGTGCTTTTCTCATGCGGACATCCTGGAGGGGCACACGGTCGAAGTTGACATACAGGATATAGACTCTCGGGGTCAGGTACTTCTCTACATTGATTCCCGGTATTGCATCGATGCGTTCTGCTTCATTGTACGGCAAATCAACGGTGAAATCGATATCGCCTTTTTCAATCGCCAGGGTCCGTGCGTTATGATCAGGTACTGAGGTGAAGACAACCCCATCGAGTTTCACTGTCCCTGCCCAGTAATCCGGATTCTTCTTCACGGTAAAGACACGGGTCTGCTGGTCGAATGAGTCGTACATCATGGGCCCGGTTCCGACAGGTATGGAGAAGTTCCCCTGTGCATCCAGGGAATCGGGATGGATGATACCAAAGTTGGAATAGTGGAGAACTGCGGGAAGGATCGGGTTGATCTTGTTCGTTGTGACTTCAATTGTGTGGTCGTCGATTACCCGGCTGTCTTTATAGTCAGCCATCTGTCGTGAATTAGAGTTTTCTTTACTGGTACGATCAAGGGAGAACTTGACTTCACTTGCAGTCATCGGCTTGCCATTATGGAACTTCACATCGTCACGGAGCTTGAACTCCCATGTTGTCGGACTGGTCTGTTTCCATGAAGTGGCAAGCTTAGGGGTAAGGACGAAGTCCTGCGTGGCACCGACCAGCGGTTCGGTGATCATAGCCTTTTCCGTCACAAAGACACCGGAAGAGGCAGGGTCAATACTGGTGATCGCAGACAGATCCGCCATCCTCAGGATATTTGGGCTTGTTGAGGCCTGCTTCACCGCAGGTGTATTCGAGTTCGCAGAAGGCTGCGCATTGGTGTTCGTGCATCCGGCAATGAATGTCCCTGCAACAAGC
>NZ_PIZH01000279.1 GCF_002835825.1 Methanoregula sp.
ATGACGTGTGCGCAAGCCCGGCTCAATACCGTCCCCCATCGGCCGAATGCGAAGCCTGTGTCGATGATTGCAAGCGAGCGAACTTCCCCGACTGCTACGGAAGCATCTGAGGGAGAGATCTGTCATCCACAGGCCTCTGTGGGCCGGGCAGCCCGCGGCAGGAAATACTCCGTAACGAGACACGAACAGGCCCTTGCGGTCCTATGTGGTAAGCACCATGGTACAGATCAACCCGGAATCACTGAATCGTGTCCGCGAGGTCTTAAAGAAGAATCCCCGGGGGCTCAACATCCAGGCGATCGCAGCACAGTGCGGCATCAACCGGATGTCGGTTGCCAAGTATCTCGAGATCCTGACCGCGAACGGGATCGTTGAGGTGCAGACGGTAGGAAACGCCAAAGTGTACTTCCTCTCGCGGCAGATCCCGGTCACCACGTACATGGAGTACACCTCGAAGCATTACTGCATCACGGACGACAAACTCAACGTTGTCCAGCTCAACGAGTGGATCCCGAGGACAGTCGGGATGCAGTACGAGGACTTCATCGGACGCCCCCTTCCCGACGTGCTCAGTGGCGTTGTCGTCAACATGGACGAATGCCGGGCCGCGATGGAGAAGGCCCTTGCCGGAGAGGTGACCACGATTGTCGTTGAGGAGAACTTCAAAGGAAAGCACCTCTTCTTCGAGATGCTCCACATGCCGGTCCAGTTTCCGGACGGGTCCCACGGAATGATGGCGGTCAGCCAGGACATCACGGACAAGAAAAAACTCGAGATCGCCCTGCGGGAGGAGGGGGACCGGCTCCGGGACCTTGTGGAGCACATGCCCGACATCGTCTTTGCAACCGATCCCGCTGGTGTCCTTTCCTATATCAGCTCCCGTATCGCGGGGTACCATTTTGATCCTGACGGATGTTGCGGGCGACCCTTTGGCGACCTTGCCGTGCCAGAGGACCGGAAGGCAGCGATGGCAGGGCTGCTCGCGGCCTGCGATGAAAAGACCCCCCGTCGTTTCCGTCTCCGGGCGGCGGTGCCGGATGGACGCGAAGTATGGTTCGAAGCTACCGTCGCGGCCCGGTGGGACGATTCCGCTGCATGTACCACGATCCACGGCTCGCTCCGCGAGGTGCAGGGCGGGGAAGAGACAGGACGGAAGAAGACTGCAAAGAAGATGTGAGCCTTCCCGCAGCATAGATCCCGGCACCGCCACCTTCCCAGCAGTGTGGAAACGGCACTGCGGATCCGGGCAATTCATGTCATGCGGCACGTAACCGGGTACTACGGACCAGGCCGACGGGGACGCGGGGCCGGCAGGAGCAGGGGGATATGAAACGGTACATTCTTCTTATCGGGGTCGCCGCGGTCCTTGTGCTGATCGCCGCCGCATTGGTATCCCTGTCCGGGTTCTTCAGTCTCCCGGAATCCGCACATCTCCCTGCAGCCGGCCCGATCGCACCGGATATATCCCCCCAGCCTTCCTCAGCACCGTCTTCAGGAGCCGTATCGCGGACATACCCGTACGTGCTCCGCGGGGAGAACGGCACAATCCGGCTTGACCTTGACCCGGGCCTGTACAACCGGCTCGCTGCCGGGGCACCGCCATCCGTGTGCCCGGCTCCCGCAAGCGGGGCGGACCCCTGCCCGGATGAGGAGATAGCCCGGTTTTACCAAGAATTGATCGTCCGGCCGGAGGAGCGGCCGTACATCAGTGCCCTTGTGCAGCAAATCCAAGAAAAGACGGATGTCCGGGACGACCAGGCCCGCATCGCGATCAGCCTTGTCCAGCAGATCCCGTACAGGTACAACCAGTCCTATGCGCAGGGGAGCGGGAACCTGCGGTCTCCCTCTATGGTCCTCTACGACCAGAGCGGGATCTGCGATGAGAAATCCGTGCTGCTTACATCCCTGCTGGAGGAACTCGGGTACGGGGTTGTCCTCTTCTCGTTTCCGGACCAGCAGCACACGGCAGTCGGGATCAGGAGTCCTCCGGCATTCTCCTGGAACAACACCGGGTACGCGTTTGTCGAGACCACGTTCCCCGCCATTGTGACCGATGACAAGGGGGAGTACGGGGGCGGAGGCACGCTCACCGGCCCACCGGTCATAATTCCCATTGCAGACGGGGGCTCTTTCGATTCCGTTGGTACCGAGTATGCCGATGCCCTGACATTCATCCGGCTGAGGGACCTTGTCCGTACGAGCGGGGACAGGCTCACAGGAGAGGACCGCACAGAAGCAGAAGCCCTGTGCCGGAAGTACGGCATGCATTCGTGCAGCGGATGAACGGTGCGGCCCGGGCATTGTCCGGGCCAATGCTGCCCTGTGCCGCCGCCACGGCCCCGTATGCATCGAGCCGGCCGGCCGTGCTGACCCTGCCGTCAAGGGATGGCAGGGGCGTTGCGCCTGCTCGGAGGAACTCCCGGATCTCCGCGTTTGTCACCAGGGGATCGACCGATTGTACCAGCACCGCAACTCCGGCGACCTGCGGGGCGGCAGCCGAGGTTCCGTCCATCACGTAGTACCCGCACAGCGGGTCGGGCGCCCCCGGTGCGGCGCAGGCGTACACCGGTATGCCGGTGCCCGGTGCTGCAAGGTCGACGGACTCGTTCCCGTAATTCGAGAACGAAGCGAGCCGGTCATTGTTGTCCGTTGCGGCGACAGCGACGAGGTTGGGGAGGCGGTACGATGCAGGGTACCGGGGCACCGCATCGTTGTCGGAGCCGGCGGTTCCGGCAGCCCCGACGAAGAGGGCGGGGGAGGCGCCGGTCGCGTCCTCAAGCGCCCATGACGCCACCCGGGTGATCCACGGGGTGCAGAAGACCGCGGCGGCACGCGCACCGGCAGACGGCATGGCCACCGACAACGCAGCTAGCG
>NZ_PIZH01000280.1 GCF_002835825.1 Methanoregula sp.
CTTCGTCGTGGTGTCCTTTGTCGGCGTCCGAAGTTTGTTGATCTTGCTTTCGGTGAGCGGGGAATATTTGTTTTCTATCATCCAGAGGTAAAACTGCTTGAGGATGGCGATGAAATCGCTGATGGTGTTCTGTTTGAATGGCTTCTCACGGCTGCTCTTTGCATTTCTCAGCTCAGGGATTGCAGCGTAAAGATCACCGATTGTGTTGTCGGCAAACGGCCCGATGAACCGGCGCCAGGAGATCAGCGTGAAGGTAAGCTTGTTCGCCCGCCCTGCGCTGATGTTCTTGCAGGACCGGAGTTCTGCAATGAATTCCCGGATCTGGGCGGCATCGACCGTCGTGATAGTAAAGTCCTGAAGGGCGGCCTTGATTGCGTTTTCTGCCAGATCTGTCCTGACTGGATGAAAAGCGCTGCTCGTAAGCAACTGTGCGACTGGGTAAGTCATAGAGAAATGTCTGAAATGACGGGTTTAAAAAGAAGACTGAACGATTCTAACTTCGCATCCAGATGCGAGGGATGGGATTCGAACCCAAGAACTCCTACGAGACTAGGCCCTCAACCTAGCGCCTTTGACCTGGCTTGGCTACCCTCGCTTTGTGCCATAACAAAGAGGTTGTCAATCTAATAAAAACTTGTGTAAGTTCGTTTCTTTCCGGCCGATGATGGAGGGGAGCGCAGGAGCGGCACGCAGGTGTTGCGGGCAGGACCCGGTGCGATGGTGCACCTGAGAAAAACCGGTAACCGGCGTCGTTCAATGGTGCCGCGGAATAAGCATCGCTGTATATTTATACGCGCCGTGACCAGTGCTTAAGTATGTGGTCTGACATCATCCACGAGTTTTCAGACTCACCCTCGCAGAGCCGCGTGGTGCGGTTCCTGCTCGAGAACGGGTTCGGGGTACGGGAGGACGGCAGGATCAGCTGCAACGGGATCGAGGTGCCGGCAACCGCCGTGGCAAAGGCGATCGGCTCGGACCGTCGGGTTGTCGATTCCACGGCACGCCACATCCTCGACCGGCCGATGCTCCGCGAGATCTTCTTAAACATGCGGGCAACACCGGACCTCTCCCGGGTTGCCGAGAAACTCGGGTATACCGTTATCACGGTGCTCCCCCGTGATGCAAACGAGAAGGGCATTGTCGGTGCAGCTGTTCGTGTCCTCACCGAACACAACCTTTCGATCCGGCAGATCTTCGTCACCGATCCCCAGCTCTCGGAGGAACCCAAGCTGGTGATCATTATCGAAGATAGTCTTCCGACGGGCACAATCGAAGCCGTCCGTGCGCTCCCGCAGGTAAAACAGGTTATCATCTAAATCCGAAAGGTTCATCAGAACCTGAAGGTCGGCTTCGCCTTCCTTCAGATCGCCGAGATTCGAAGAGTTCTGCCGAACTCTTCTCATCCTCAGGGTTCTGATGAACCCTTCGGATTCTCCGACCTCTCCGAACCCTGAGGAAGAGAAGTTTTCTGTTAAGAAAACTTCGAACAGTGAAGTTGAGAAGACTCGAGCGGGCCGGTTCTCTTTTATTTTCGGGTGCTACAGAGTTGTTCTACTTCCTGCGAAAGGCGGTACATCCGCTGGCGTACTTCCCCAGGAAGATGGCTAGCAGAGGCAAGGCACTCCTCAATCGTCACGCGGGTGGTGCCGGCAATGAGGTTGTCAGCGTGGGTCACGATCTTCTCTTCGATTGTCCTTGGCATGCAGTCACGGGCATCAAGGCCAAGCGCCACGCATTCTTCAGCCGTGAGGCCGGCACCCAGGTGACATTCGACAATCCTCACAACCGGTTCGGGAAATCCCCAGGAGCGGAGCAGGTCAGCGCCTGCCTGGGCGTGCCGGACCGAGTGGTCGATGCTCCGCCCGATATCATGGAGCCAGGCACCGGTCTCGACAAGAGAATCGTTGGCATCCGGACAGCGGGCTGCATAGTCGCAGGCGCAATCCCGGACCGCACGGCAGTGATCGACGACTTTTCTGCTGCAGCCTGCCTCCCGCAGCAGTTCTTCCGGCGGTATTGTTGTCCGGTCAGGCATGTCCCAGCGATTTTTTTATCGCGTCGATGCGTTCCTTTAAGGACTTGAGCAGGACCTCGTTGTCGAAATGCCCCAGCGGCTGGTCGCAGTCCGGGCACTTGAAATCCGTGTTCATGGCCTGCGGGAAGGTCATGAGCGTGTGGCAGTCCTTGCAGATGTAAAAGTCGTTCTCCTCCTCATACTTCTCGCGACGCGAGAGTTTGTCCAGCACGACTTCCATATCTTCCCGTATTGCATCGTAAATATGGTCGGTCCGGAGCTGCCAGAGGTAGGTGAGCCAGCCGGTCTCGTTGTTCTTGATCCGGTGGTACTCGGCAAGCCTCCTTTCGTACAGGGTGTAGAGCGTATGGCGGACCGAGTTTAAGTTGATCCCGGTGCTTGCGGCAAGGTCCTCGTCGCTGTGCTCGCCTTCGCGGGGAAACCGTTCGAGAAGGTTGAGCCCCTCGTCGCCGACAAGGCGGTGGAGGTAGGCGCGGACGGCCGGATCGTTCAGCGTTTCTTCGGTTGGATCCATCAGCGCATATATTGTCGGACGGTGGTAATATGCTTATCCAGCAGGGAAAGCGCCACCTCCCGGTCCGGGCCCCAGCCGTGAACACTGACAACGGCCTGGTCTTTTTCAAAAAATGTGCCCGGCCAGGGAATATCGGCCACGAACTCCCGGAGTGCGCCGAGATCCGTATTCACTGTCATATCCCGATCAGCAAACAGGATGCTGCGCGCCCTGAACTCCCGGTGCTCCGGGCGCCGGGGAAGAATGGTGCCTGTGGAGGTACCGGCATGGAGACCGAGCTAGGAGCACCCGGAAGCCACCCCCACCGTACCAACCGATCCC
>NZ_PIZH01000281.1 GCF_002835825.1 Methanoregula sp.
TCCTTGAGGAGTGCTGCATTGGCTTCGGCAAGGCTTGCCGGGAGCATCTCTACCTTCAGCCTCTTGCGGTCCTTTGCATTGAGGTGGTAGATGTTGGTGTTGGTCGATTCCGGCGGCATGATCTTGTTCTTGATGCCGTCCATACCCGCTGCGAGCATGCAGGCAAAGGTGAGGTACGGGTTGCACATCGGGTCGGGGCTGCGGAACTCGGCACGGGTGCTGTTGCCGCGGGCCGCGGGGACGCGGACAAGGGCAGAGCGGTTGGCTGCACTCCAGGCCAGGTAGCAGGGTGCTTCGTAGCCGGGGACGAGACGCTTGTAGGAGTTGATGGTCGGGTTTGCCACACGGGTGATTGCCTTTGCGTGCTTTAAGAGACCGCCAATATAGTAGAGGCAGGTGTCCGAGAGCTGCAGTTCGGCGTTTGGATCAAAGAACGCATTCTTGCCGTTCTTGGAGAGCGATCCGTGGGTGTGCATACCGCTGCCGTTGATGCCGGCAATCGGCTTTGCCATGAATGATGCATGGAGGCCGTACTGCAGGGCAATGGACTTGGTTGCAAACTTGAAGGTGATGACACGGTCCGCGGTGGTGAGTGCATCGCCGTACTTGAAGTCGATCTCGTGCTGGCTGTCGGCAACTTCGTGGTGGGAAGCTTCGATCTCAAAGCCCATCTCGCTCAGTGCAAGGACAACGTCCCGGCGGACATCTTCTGCCGAGTCCGTGGGGGCAAGGTCAAAGTAGGCCCCATGGTCTTCGAACTCGGTTGTGGGCTGACCGTCGTACATCCGGAACAGGAAGAACTCGAGTTCAGGTCCGGTGTTGAACGTGTAGCCCATCTTTGCGGCTTCGGCCATCGTCTTCCTGAGGATGTACCGGGGGTCCCCGTCAAAGGGCTTGTTGCCGTACGTCTGGACATCGCAGATGAACCGGGCAACCCTGCCTTCCTGGGGTCTCCACGGAAGAACGGCGTACGTGGCCGGGTCGGGCTTGAGGATCATGTCGGATTCTTCAATCCGGGCAAATCCTTCAATGGAAGACCCGTCGAACCAGATCCCTTCGGTGAGCGCTTTCTCAGCCTGGATAGCAGGAATGGATACGTTTTTTGGCATCCCCTGGATATCCGTGAACTGGAGGCGGATGAATTTTACCCCATCTGCCTCGATCTTCTTGAGCATTTTCGTTACGTCTGCTGACATACTGGAAGACATGTTCCACCCAATCACATTTATACCTATTGAACCAATGTTACTGCACAACTGAACGAATGTTCATATCGTAATGAACAGATGTTCAACAGTACTGGATCATTCTCCATTGTGATAATATGTGTGGTATTATTGGTGTAATTGACCGGCGTCGCCAGCCGATGGACGGCTCCAAGATCAAGGAGGCCCTGGCTTCCATGGACGAGCGGGGCAGTGGCGAGGGAGCAGGATATGTTGCATACGGAATTTATCCGGATTACAAGGAGTATTATGCACTCCATGTTTTTTTCGACAATATCCGGGAGAACAAGGCACCTCTTGACGACCTGCTCGAGAAATGGGGGACCATCGTCCACGACGAACAGATCAAGACCTACGAACAACCCGGCCTCCGCAAGGTCCACACCCCCTGGCGGTATTTCTTCCGGCCGGACCGGAGCCTCATGCCGAAAAGTACCACACCCGATGAGGATATCGTCACCTACCTTGTCATGAAGGTGAACAGCGAGAGAAACGGCGCCCTCATCTTCTCCTCCGGAAAGAACCTTGGCGTATTCAAGGCTGCCGGATGGCCCGAGGATGTTGCAGACTTTTACCGGATCCAGGACTACAAGGGCTACCTCTGGCTCGCCCATAACCGCTACCCCACGAACACGGCCGGCTGGTGGGGCGGGGCACATCCCTTCAACCTGCTCAACTGGAGCGTTGTCCACAACGGAGAGATCACCTCCTACGGTACCAACCGGCGGTACATCGAAAGTTACGGGTACAAGTGCACGATGTACACCGACACCGAAGTTGTCGCGTATCTCATCGACCTGCTCGTGCGGAAACACGGGCTCTCCGAGAAGATGGCAGTCAGGGCGCTCGCCCCCCCATTCTGGGAGGAGATCGACCAGATGCCGGAAAAAGAGCAGGAGCTCAACCGGGCCATCCGGCTCACATACGGCTCCGCCCTCATGAACGGCCCCTTTGCCATCTGCGTTGCAAATGAGCACTCGCTCGTGGGATTCACCGACCGGATCAAGCTCCGGCCCCTCGTCACCGGAGAGAGCGGCGACCGGCTCTTCATCTCGAGCGAGGAAGCGGCAATCCGGAGGATCGATCCGGAAGTCGGCAACATCACCATGCCCAAGGCCGGGGAGCCGATCATCGGGAAGGTGTACTCATGAGCATAGGGAGCACGCCCCTCAAGTTCCGGGTGAAGATCGATCCGGAACGCTGCATGAACTGCGGGCGCTGTCTCGAGAACTGCTCGTACGGTGTGTACCGGATGGAGGACGACAAGATCCGGATCAATTCCCGGAACTGCGTTGCCTGCCACCGCTGCATTGCATTCTGCCCGCGGGATGCGATCGAGATCGAAGAGAAACCTAATGATTACCGCAGCCACCCGGTCTGGACCCGCGACGTGCGGGAGTCGGTGTTCAACCAGGCAAAGACCGGAAAGATCATCCTCTCCGGCATGGGCAATGCCAAGCCGTACCCGGTCATCTTCGACCACCTGGTCCTGGATGCCTGCCAGGTGACGAACCCGAGCATCGATCCCCTCCGCGAACCCATGGAGCTCCGGACCGACATTGGCAAGAAACCCTCGTAGCCCAGCCCCAAGCAGAAGCCCAACGGACAGACCGAGCCCGG
>NZ_PIZH01000282.1 GCF_002835825.1 Methanoregula sp.
GTTCTCACCTCCATCATGGTCGCCTCGTCATATCGATTTCCACCTTTGCGAAAACAACACTTTTTCCAAGGATTTTATCGGGATGACATTTTCGAAGATGGCCACGGAGTGCCCGATCACTTCGCGCCTCTTGCTCACAAAATGGACAATGGAAAATTTTCACGCTCTCACCCGCTTCTTCCCGGTACTTCCGCAGCTGTGGCAAAAGGCCCGTTTCGGGCCGTGGTAGCCTCTCCCGCGGCAGATCGGGCAGTCGATCACCTTGTAGGTCACCGGCTCCAAAGGAACGCGGCTATTGGCGTTTTCCAACAGGCCGGGCTGCGATGTTGCTGCAGGATCCGCTGCGTACTTCTCCTTCATGGCCTTGAGGAAGGCCTTCTGCTGCCGCTCGATCTTGGCTGCCTTGGTCATCAGGAATCACCTGCAGGTGTGACGAACTTGTCTGATATCAGGATCGCTCCCCCTTTCCCGAAAGAGACCATGAGGTGTTCAGATTTGCCTGATCTCACGATCTTTACGATCCGGCCGGTCCATCCAAAATAAGGGCTGCTCTTCGATCCGTTATGAACGACCTTCTGCCCTGGTGAGAACCCGGCCGAGGATTTCGGGATATCAGGAACTGTCGGAGACGTCGCCGGTGTCTTGGGCGCGATCGCGGGATTCTTCCGTCCCTCACGGGGTTTCCTCTCCTTTGGGATCTTCTTCACGGTCCGGGCAGCTGCTCGGTTCTGCCGAATCAATAACCTCTCCTCTTTCCGCCGCTTCCGTTCGGCCTTGTCCGCTTCCCGAAGCTTGATCGCCTCATCGTACGGCTTATTGTATTTACGGCAGACGTTCACGGCGTTGTTGTATCCTTTAGGGTCCTGTTTCGAGGACATCGGAATCAGGTATTTCTCACGGAATGTCCCTTTTAGAGGGACCTTGTTCCGTCCACCCTTCTTCCGGCCGCAGGGAACGAGGCCGCGCTTCTCTGGCCTCAAATCATACCATTCCCGCTTGATGGCAGGGTCTGACCGGGTTGATGTGGGGAACAATCGCCGGTACTCAGTTACCGCCTCATCGACTGTATCCGCAGCCAGGATAGGGGCCTGTTCCTCCACGGACCAGACCGCGATCTTTTTCCGCATATCCGGCCGCATGTTGAAGTACTGCCGGAAAACCGCATCGTCTGACCTGCAGGAATCAGGGAATTTTTCCCGATACCGGGCGAGAGCATCGTACCGGTTCAGTGAGGGCTTCACGGTTTTGATCTCTTCCGCGGACCATCGATCGGCGTTGAAATTCTTGACGAGATCTCCAAAATTCCGGACAGCCGGGTGAGGGGCGCTCGTTGGCAAGCTTGCTGCAAGGGTCACGCTTGCACCGCCTCCCCTTTCCGGAGGCCCTCGCGATCGAGGGCCGCACGGATCCGATTCAGTCCAGTGTGTCGCTTGTGCGAGATCTCCCGGATGAACTTGCCGGACTTGTAATCGTCAATGATCTGCCGATCGGTTGTTACAACCTGACCTTTAGGCATGGGCATCCCTCCGGATCACTTCGGGCTTTGGGATCCCATCCCGGGCGAAGAAATGCGGGATCCCCAACTCTTCCGAGAACTGCATTTCCCGTGACGCTCCCGTGCTTGATGCCCAGCCCTCCAGGAAGAGGATGGCGTCGCACTTCGCGAGGATCGCGAGGTCCTTCTCCAGCCAGGCATCGTACGGGACATCCTGGTGCACGTGGAACCCTGCGAAGTTCTTGTGCGGGATATGGACGGCCCAGCCGGCCCGGCAGCAGTCCAGGCCCGCACGTGCTGCCCTGCCGATATTGTCCTGGATCCCGGTCTCGGTCTTGTGCGAGTAGGGACCTGCGATGTATAGCAGCGGAGGGAGAGTGTAGACCCGCTGATACAGGGGAATCCGGTCGATGCGTCGATCGAGATCCTCGATCCGGACATAGTACCGGCAGTGCGATCCGGAGAGCCGGACCCGGGTGAAGCCCTGGTCCCGCGGTTCGGTAACATCCCAGTTCTTGCCGCGGGTCCGGAGCAGGAGCTCCTTGGCGGTCTTCTCGTACCGGCTGTTCATGGGTGTACCCTCCCTCGTTCGCATCGGTTTTCAGCCAGTTTTTTATCGCAGGGTTCACGAAGGGTAGTGAAAGGATACCAACAGGTTGTTCCCCCGACATCGCGATCAGGACAGCGTTCTTCGCTCATGTTAGTCAGCCTCCCCACACCATGCCTTATCAAAATTCAAACACGCCTCTTCCGGTGTTTTCCCGTAACCACGCACGAGCTCAACGGGAAATCCATCTCCGAGAATACAGAGCCAACCATCACCGTTCTTTATGATCTTTACCGGCTTGATGTTGCAGGGGCGCATCATTTGAGTGGCCCGCTGAAGCTCAAGATAAATAATTCTCAATTTCGTGTCTTTGATGTGTTGACTCTCATCATCCACTCTCACGACCATCCCTCCAGTTCGAGGAACTCGTGAAAATGGCAGCCAGCACAATGGGGATGTGATCCTGCAATCTCTCCACAGGCAACGGAAGGTGTTACCTTCCCGTCATGAGCGATCTGCCAGTTTTTCTCTGACGGTCGTTTCTCATGAACGAGAAGGATATGCTGGCCACGTGGGCAAGTCCACATAACAACTTTGTAGGTTTTTCCACCTTCCAGCAAATCAAAGGTTGACCAGGTATTCGGTTCTGGATCTTCAGTTGTTGCCTTTCGAATTTTGTACGTCACGACATCCACCTCCTCAAATCCTCTTTCAGGTAATACGATTTTTTCAACCGACTCAACAAACTCTGGGCCTCGATCTTATACACCTCTGCCTCTGCCGACGAAGAGGATAATGTGAAT
>NZ_PIZH01000283.1 GCF_002835825.1 Methanoregula sp.
CTTACGGGGAGGCGCAGGTTTCACCGCTTTTTTCCTCGCTTTCTTCTCAGCTTTTGACGGATAGACCTTATCGGACTTCGTCCAGGCCCGGGGATACGTGCCCGGCTGCATGAAGACTGCTGTCGGCGCGATGACGAGGCCGGTATCGCCGGGCCTGAACGAGACCGATGGGACGAGTGCCTTCCCGAGACAGACGAACTCCTTTTTCTCAGAGAGCACGGCAACGGTCTGGTCCTTTCCAAACTCCATGGTGCTGACCACGCCGACGCCGGCAAGCGAGGCACCGTGACAGATCGCATCGATTGCCGCATTGTGGATCACAACAATCGGCAGTTCCGGGACTGCACCATCGACCGAAACCACCATCTTCTCAAGCGCCGTGCGATCACCATCCCGTGCCGTAGCGGCAGCGTCCTGGACGTCGAACAGGGTATACATTGTGTCTTCATCAAAGGTTCCGGAGCGTGTCCGGCGCAGTTCTACCATGTGGGCACCGACGCCCAGCACGAACCCCATGTGGTGGCAGAGCGAGCGGATGTAGGTGCCGGCATCGCAGTGCACCTGGAAGAGGACGAGGCGGCCGTCAACGTCAAGGATCTCCAGTTTGTGGACCTCGCGGATGCGGAGGTTCCGTTTCACGGCGCTTTTCCGGGGCGGTCTCTGGTAGAGCCGGCCGGTGAACTCCTCTGCGAGTGTGGCGATTCGCTCCCGGTCCACATCCCCGTGCAGCCGCATCAGGCAGACATATTCCTTGTCATGCTGGAGCAGGAGCGGAGCGAGCCGGACGGCGTTGCCGAGCATGATGAGCAGCACACCGGAGACCTGCGGGTCGAGCGTGCCCGAGTGGCCCACCTGGCACCCCAGCATCTTTCCAACCCACGCGGCTACCTCGTGGCTTGAGGGACCACGGGGCTTGTCGACGACGATGATGCCAGCCTTGTTCCAGAGATGGACCGCCTCCGGGCCCTCTGGTGTGTGGGGGATGTCCATATCAGGCGCCCCCTTTTGTACCCAGATACACGTTCAACGCACTCAGGGATCCCTCGAGTGAACCGTCACCAATAACGGCCGGAACGGTCCCTCCGGCTTTCATGGCCGATGCCGTAATGTCCCCGATTGCCATGACGAGGAGCGTGTCCCGCGGTGTCCAGCGGGCTTTTACATACGACATGGCGCTGGTAAAGAGGATGGCATCTGCCTCATCAAGAGGGAGGTCCTCGCCGGTTGGCTCAAGCCCGTAACACCGGAACTCGCGCACGATCCCCCCTGCATTTGTTATCGAGTCAAGGAGGTTCTGGTTCGGGACATCGGCCCGGGGGATGCCAATCCTCTTCCCCCGGATCCAATCGCCGAGAAACGGCACAAAGTCCCGGGAATAGAAACTGGTGAGCGTTTCACAGTCGATGTTGTATTCCCTGAGTTCCTTTGCGGTCTGGGGGCCGATCGCGATCACCCGTGCAGATGTCGAGAGGCGGGGGGCGATGATCTTCGCCGGCAGGGCGCTCGTGAAGAAGATGCAGTCAAGCTCCCCGGCAGAGGATGCATCGATGAACGCGGCGATCTCCTGCTCCCGAATCTCTGACATCAGCGGGTGGACGCTGTAGCATTCGTGGCCGTAGGCACGGCAGCGGGAGGCATCGCTCTTCTCTTTTCCTTTCAGGCGGGTGACTGCGATCTTCATGGCGGATTGCTTTGGTGTAGTATTCGCGGGGAGATGATGGTATGCATTTCGGTTAATTTTTATTCATAATATCATATATATTATTGATGATTGAGATCCTGCTGGGTGTCCTCGCTGGCGTCATACTAGGGACGATCAGCGGGATCATTCCCGGTGTCCATGCAAATACCCTTGCTGGCGTCCTCGTCGGGCTCCAGGCAGTGTTCCTCGCCCTGCTCGGGCCCGTTGCCCTTGCATGTACGCTCTTTTCCGCCCTCATCACTCATACCTTTGTCGACGCAATACCATCGACATTCCTCGGCATACCGGATGCCGATACGGCGCTTGCCGTGCTCCCGGCGCACGCGCTCTGCCTTGAGGGCAATGGAGAGGAAGCAGTGCGGATCGCGGCCCTGGGGAGTGCCTCTGCGATGGTTATTGCAGTGCCCCTTTCCATCGTCTGCTTTCTATTCCTTCCGGCACTTCAGCCCTGGTTCGACTGGTGGATCGGGATTTTACTGATAGCCGCGGTCGGCTGGATGCTGGTGACAAGCGACGCACCCGCCTGGGGGCTTGCGATCTTCCTTGTATCGGGTATCCTTGGCGTGTTTGCCCTCCGGTACGCCTTTCTCGGCTGGCACACCCTTGCCGGGAGCAATGCCATCCTGATGCCGCTCCTCTGCGGCCTTTTTGGCATCTCCGTGCTCCTGACCGCGTCGCGGGGGACGGTACCGGAACAACAGTTCCGGGGTATACGGATACCCGATCGGATGGTGGCCCGATCATCCCTTCTTGGTACGGCAGCGGGGATTGCCGTTGGCTGGCTGCCGGGATTATCGACCGCTTCTGCAAATGGCGTACTTGCGTCCGTAATCGGATATGACAGGGATCGGAGGGCATACATCCTTGCCACCAATGCAGCGAACACTGCCAATGCTTTCATTGGTCTTGCCGCCCTTTTTGCGCTGGAGCGGATGAGGAATGGCGTGATAGCAGCCCTCGCCGAACTGCCCCTGCCCTCCATGGGAGATCTGATGGTAGCGGGAGTTCTCGCAGCCTGCGCCGCGTACCTCATTACCGTAGCGCTCTCCCGCGCAGCCCACAGGATTCGCAGCATTGACAACCTGCTCCGCACCCGTTGGGTGACCGCCTTCGTTATTGGTCTGAGCATTATCC
>NZ_PIZH01000284.1 GCF_002835825.1 Methanoregula sp.
GAGCACGATCACCATGTCCGGCTTTTTGATCTGGCTGTAGATCCGGATTGGCTTGTCATCGATCCGGACAAACGAGACGATCGGCGCCCCCCGGCGTTCGGCCCCGTAGAACGGCGCTGCCGTTGCGTACTTGCCATCATGGATGGCGGCAAGGGCAAGGAGCCGGGCTGCTGTGACGCCGCCCTGCCCGCCCCGTGAATGGATGCGGATCTCAAACATTGCCGTTCACCCCGAACCAGAACTCTTCGCCTGTCCGCCGCTGCCTGACAAACCCGGCAATGTCCTCATAGGTGACTTCCTGTCCGCCGATACCGGCAATCACGCTGAAGACCGGTTCTTTTATCTGTGCCATGATCTCGGTTGCGAGGATCCCCCCGCGCCCGAACGAGTAGTCGCGGTCGATGACAACGACCTGCCTGCCTTTCAGGTTCAGTTTCGGGAACGGGCGCAGCCAGCGCAGGCGCATAGATCCTGCTTTAATACCTTCTTTCCTGAGGAGGTCAACAGCGACTTCCGCTTCCTTCCCGAGGGTGCCCATAGCCACGATCACGACCTCTGCATCTGTGCACTGGTAGTCTTCCGTGAACCCGTACTTACGGCCAAACCGCCGGGCAAACTCTTTCTCGGTATCTTCGATTACCTTCACCGAGTCCCGGATCGACCGTTCGATGTCCCACCGGAACCGGAACTGCTGGTCAGGACCGGTGAGGCAGCCATATCCCGCCGGGTTCTCCACAGTGATTGCATGCGGGAGGTGGATGGGGGGAATGAAATCCCCGGGTTCGACTGTGTCCAGCGGCTGCATGATGTGGGAGAGGAGGAACCCGTCGAGGTTCACCATGACAGGAAGGAGGACATCGTTGTGCTCCGCGATCCGGAATGCCATGAGTGTTGCATCGTAGGCTTCCTGCACGGTGCTGACATAGACCTGCAACCAGCCGGTGTCCCGTTCCTGCAGGGCATCGGTATGCTCTGCCCAGATATTCCAGCCGGGGCCGAGCGAGCGGTTGATGTTTGCCATGACAATGGGGAGTCGTGCACCTGCGGCCCAGTTGGTCATCTCGTGCATGTAGAGGAGACCATGGGAACTCGTTGCAGTAAAGGTGCGGATCCCCGTGATGCTCGCTCCGATACAGGCAGCCATTGCCGAGTGTTCGCTCTCTACAGCAATGTAGCGGCTCTTCAGCTCGCCGCTGGAGACAAACTCGGCAACCTGCTCAACGACCTCGGTCTGTGGTGTGATTGGGTAGGCAGCAACAACCGTCGGTGCGGCCTGCTTTACCGCCTCTGCAACTGCCTTGTTACCGGTGGCGATCTTCTTCATGGCGCCGCCTCCTCTGCCGCCAGCTTTGCAAAGTTCTTTGCAATGCGCTGTTTTACGATCTCGACGGTCTTGGGATCAATCCCCTTGAACCGGCCCTGCGGTTTGAGGTAATCCTCGAGTGGTATCGGCTTTTTCATGGCAACCTTCGACTGTGCGCCGATGGTGAGTTTCCCGTACTCGCGCTCGTACAGCACCCACATGCCGGACTTTACCGCAAGCTTGCCCATCTCCACGCTCTTCTCCGTGGAGTAGCGCCAGCCGGGCGGGCAGGGGGCAAGGACATGGATGAATGACGGTCCCCGGACTGCAAGGGCTTTCTGGACTTTCTTGAACAAATCCTGCGGGTAGGCTGCGCAGGCCGTTGCCTGGTAGGGCAGGTCATGCGCGGCGGCGATGGCATCGATATCCTTCTTGGCATCGGTCTTCCCAGTAGGGGTCGTGGTAGTCCGTGCCCCAAGGGGCGTGCCGCTCGAACGCTGCATGCCGGTGTTGCCGTATGCCTCGTTGTCGTAACAGATGTAGAGGAAGTCCGTGCCCCGCTCGAAGGCTCCGGACATTGCCTGGATACCGATATCGAGCGTCCCGCCGTCACCGGCATAGACGATCACGTTGGTCTTTTTCCCGACTGCCCTGAACGCGTTGCTCATGCCCGAGGCGCAGGCAGCAGCAGCGCCGAACGCGATGTTATAGACGGGGATGTTGAAGGCCGTGTTGGGGTAGATGCCCTGGATGACGCTCGTGCAGCATGCCGGCACAACGAGGACCGTGTCCGGCCCTGCTGCCTTGAGCACGTACCGGAGGGAGAGCGAGTCGCTGCACCCGGCACAGGCTGATGTGCACTTCAGGATGTATTCTTCTTTGGGTATTTCTGCGATGGTATCCAACTCCTGCAGGTGGTTGTGAATGGATCGCCCGAGCGCGGGAAGCGGTCGTAGATCTATCATTAATTATCATCAGGACTGGTGAAAAAAGTATCATAATTGAGCTGAGAATCGTGCATGAAAATCCGGATCCGGCTCGCACAAAAAAAACTGCGATCGCTCGTGCGTAAAAAAATTTTCAATCGCGATCATTTTCGCGCCCGGAAATTTTCAATCGACCCGTGCCTGCATGTTCCGGCCCCTCATGTCGGAGAACCAAGAATTTTGTAGCATGTTCATACAGATTGTAGGATAATTATCCGATTGTAGCCTCACCAACTAACACCCCGTGATCGCGATTGAAAATTTTCCGGCGGGGTCTGACCAAAAAAAATTCCGGAAAAATGAAAATTATGCAGGGAAAATGTGCACCAGAAATGCACGGGAAAATGATCCCGGGTGTCTGATCAGGAACTCTCCAGCATGCTCCTGACCAGTGAACCGGTGGCAGGATCGGAAAAGAACCGGAAGGCCGTCTCCCCGGCTTCCGTAATCCGGTAGCTCTTCTCTTTCCGGCTGTCAGGAGCGTAATCTTCCAAAACGAGCCCTGCATCGCGGAGGGTACCCATAAACCCGGAGAACGTGGCAT
>NZ_PIZH01000285.1 GCF_002835825.1 Methanoregula sp.
GTGTGGGGGATGGTGCGACTAGATAACGTTGCCAGATTTTTTCATTCTGGCCGGATCCGGGTAAGTGCGTAGCGCAAAAGCCGGTAGGCCTTTTGCGCGTAGGGAATCGCAACATAATGAAAGGATCTGTAACCCGATTTTTCCTAGAATCTTCTAACAGATTCCGGCTCTCCATCAATTTGTACCCACGCGACCCCCTACACCCCCTAATGTCACAGTAGCCTTCTTTTTACGAAGTGAAAACAACCAGTTTTCCCAAAAAATCTTGAAGATGCAAAGGGGGGTCGCATGGGTACAAATGTTTTAACGCGCCTCACCGCACAAAACAAAGCCTGAAAATTGTGACGTGGAATCTCATGGTAACGCTGGATCAGGCCCGGCACTTTGTACCCATGCGACCCCTTACTTTTCAAAAAAGTACAGTGCCAGTGCTGGTGCAGCCATCAATTCAACCGTGAAAAAAAAGTGGTTCGCCCGGTACCTGGACTGTCCGGACAGAAAAATCAGAATTTACTCCATGCCCATGGCTTTCTTGTAATCGGAGAGCATCCGCACAATCATCCTGCGGTGCTCCTCCAGCATCTCCTCGTCATCGGGGGAGGTGATGAGGGCTACCACGTAGATCAGGATAAGGGCGTTGTCCAGTTCAAGGGTTCCCGGGTCCTCGATCTTCTCTGCGGGAAGGTTGATTGGCACAAACATGCGCTCTTCTCCCGAGAAGGCGATGGACAGGTCCGGTGTGACCTTGGAGTTATTTCGGTCTTCAGCATTTGCCTGGACGATTGCAAGGGCTTTTTTCAGGGCCGCATTTGTCGGGCTGTCCGGAACAAGGGAGATTGCATGCGCACATTCCCTGACCGCGTTCTCGTACAGGCCGAACTTGAAGGCAAGGAATGCCGATGCGATCTCATGGGCGGTCTGGGCCGGGAACCGGGGGTAGTGCGTCCGCATGCGGGCAATATAGGTATCAAGGTATTTTTCCATCAGGTGGTTCCTCCTAAAAACGGGTTCACGCGAAAGGCCGGATAACCCGATCCATTCCTGCCTGAGATCCCGGGTGGATGCAGCCGCACGGGTGACAGGGCCGGTGCGGCCGGCGGTCTCCGGATAATAGTGTGAACCCGTGTTACATCAACGTATCCATCGATCCCAAACGGCATATATTGAACCCCGGGTATCAATGGTTTTTATCAGCAAAGACACTCCAATATTTGTCCTGACCGTATGGGTTCAGTTATCTTTTCCGACGTGCACGCAGATGTTTCTGCGATTGGGGCGCTCTCCTCCTGCATCCGGATACCGGCATTTCAGAAGACCTTCGGGTCAGTCGATCTCCTCGTCAATCTCGGGGATCTCCTGCACCGGGGGGACCGGCCGCAGGAGACACTGGAAAAGATCCACACCCTCTCGCGGGAGTGCCGCCTCGTCTCCGTGCTGGGCAATCACGACCATGCTTACCTCAACGGGATCATGGTCAGCGGCAGCGATGCCGCAAGCGCCTACCGGCACGAGCAGCTCCGGGATTCCCCGCTCCTTTCGATCTTCGACGCAATGCCCATGGAATGGACGGACCATACGATGCTCTTTGTGCACGGGGGCCCGCTCGAACTGGGTGACCAGACGCTCCGGCTCAAGTGCTGGCAGCGGCTCTCCCACCAGAGCGGGGACTTCTTCACCGGGTATCATTATACTGCGCAGATGGCGTTCGATGCCCTTGAAAAACGCGGGCTTTCCCACATGGCCTGCGGCCACCAGCATGAACACATCTGCTGCCGGAAGACTCCCGAAGGGATCATCGAACAGGAGCTGGACTTTGTCGCCATCAGGCTTGAGAACGGGCACCGGCAGATATCTTTAGAGGTTGCACGGGTCCCGCTGGACTGCCCCACGCTCTTCCGCGTTGGCGGGTGTCATGGCGAGGAGCCGGAGTTCGCATATACTGATTATTCCACATTCTCCTTTATCCGGCTGCTGGAAACGGTCTGATCGCGGAAGCCTGTGGCCGGGCGGGCGAGTTCTCCCGGGACCAGAAGGAACTGGTGGATTTCAGCGAGATTCCGACCCGATGAAAAACCGGGTACAGTATGATACCGGGGCACCAGGGACCGCCGCTCTTTGGAACCCTCAGGGAGCCGGCAGTTCGGGGTCCCTGAGTTGCACGGTATCCCCACTCATTTCCGCAATTTTTTCCCTGAGGTGCAAAAGCAGTTCCGGGATCTGTTTTTGTGTCTTCTCCCGCCACTGCCCGAGCTCAAAAAGCCCCTGTTCATCTTTTGCCATCATTGCGGCAAGCTGGGTCTTCTCGCGTTCAAGGGACTGCATCTTTACAAGCAGCGGGTGGGATGCGATGGCAGATTCTGCCTGCTGGCACTGCACTTCAAGGTCCTGGAGGGACCTTCCCGCAAGCGCAATCTGCTCCCGGAACCGTGTCGTATCTGAAAAGATCGCCCGCTCCTCTTTGTTCTTGACAACAACGTCGCCGTCCGCGATCATCCGTTCGGCAAGGGGACAGGCTGCCGCAAGGGCTGTATCCAGCTTCACGGTATCCGGGATCTCATGGTTCGAGAGCACTTTCATTGCTGCGTTCAGGAGGTTGACCTCTGACGGGTGACGCTGCTTTGCAGCTATCTTCTCGGCTTTCCGGAACACATGAGACGCGGTCATCGAGAGAGCTGAATAGGTGCGGGCAGCATCGTTACGCTTTTCGGCGAGACCGGCATGTGCTTTCCGCTGTTCTTCGATGTCCCTCATCCGGGAGTCCTTCGACAGGGAAAGCCGTTCCTGCTCGATTGCACCACACCGCTCGCGGATCTCTGCTATCCG
>NZ_PIZH01000286.1 GCF_002835825.1 Methanoregula sp.
ACCCCCCCTCAGTGGATCAGCGTATCACACCCCACGACCCCTCCGTGCCATGAGTTCACCGGCGGAAAAAATGTAGAATTGTAACATTTCCCTGCAGGCACTGGCATGAGGGGGTCGGACGGTGTACAAAATTTTTTTGAAAATCGCACGATGTCTGGCTGAGGTTTGGAACCGGTTTTTCCCGGTTCAGGGATTGCCGGATTTTGTCCTCGGCTTCCGCGGCCTGCGCACCCGCTTCCGCCGGGGGGCATCCGCCCCGAGCATACCCTCTTCCGTATACACCACCGCCTCTTCCGGCTCCTGCGGGAGTGCAGACCGGATATCCTCCGACCTCCTCCTTGCTTCCGGCTCCGGCTTGTGCGTGAGGAGTTCGGCAAGCACCGCATCGACACCGGTCCCATCCGCGGTCGACATGGTAATGTACCCTTCGGCAACCGTGAGGTCCGACTTGTTCGCGACAACAATGACCGGGACGTTAACCATGCTCTTCACTTCTTCGAGCAGGCTCAGCTGCACGCTCATCGGGTACCCGCAGTGCTCGGAAGGATCGGTGATGAAGAGGATGACATCCGCCACGTTCATGATCGCGGAGAGCGCCTGCTTCTCGATCGCGTTCCGCTCCTCTACCGGGCGGTCAAGGATGCCGGGGGTGTCCACGAACTGGATCCGCTCGCGGCCCATGTCCCGGTGGCCTACGATGATTCCCTTGGTGGTGAACGGGTACGAGGCAACTTCCGGGTCAGCAGAAGAGACCCGCCGGATGAACGAGGATTTCCCCACGTTCGGGTACCCGGCAATGACAATCGTAAAGCCCTGCTCGATATTGGGAAGGGTCCGCAGGACATTCCGCACCTCGTTTAAAAAGTGCAGGTCCTTATCGATCTGGTGGACCATCGAGGCGAGCCGGGCCACGGCCCGCTTCCGGACAACCAGCGTGTCCTCGGCTCTCCGGGACTGGAACGCGAGCTGGTTTCCCACCATCTTGGTGTGCTTTGCCGCCCAGCCAACCGCCCCAAGCGACTGCTTGATCCGGTCGATCCCGTACAGGATCTCTGCAAGGTCACGGTAAAACGGGTGGATCTTCTCGAACTCGGGAAACCCCCGGATGATGTACACGAGCCGGTCATGGATTGCTGCACCCACGGCCCGTACGAACTCCTGGTTCGCCCGCTCCTTGTTGGTCTTCTCCTTCATCTTCTTTGCCGCACGGCGGAAACTCCGGTCAAGGATCTCATCCGCAGTGGGCACCGTTGGCATCTTCTCGAATTCCACAGCCGGCCTGCCTACCTATTTATTATGGAACGTCAAACGGATTATCGTTATGGACCTGTCCCTCATCCAGAAGGATATCCTCATCACCTTAATTACCCTCTATCACCAGCACTCGCACTCGATCAAGGGCGAGGAGATCGCAGAGATGATCCAGAGGAATCCCGGGACGGTGAGAAACCAGATGCAGGCCTTGAAGGCCATCGGGCTTGTTGACGGTGTTCCCGGGCCGAAAGGGGGCTACATCCCCACGGAGACCGCGTACCGGGAGCTCAACATGAGCACTGCCGAAGGTGACTACGATGTGCCGATCAGCCGGAACGGAGAAGAGGTCCGGGGGGCACATGTCCAGGAAGTCGATTTCACCACCCTCTGCCACCCCGACATCTGCCATGCGGTCATCAAGCTGGTCGGCAGTGCAAAGCTCTTCGATATCGGTGACCAGGTCACAATCGGGCCAACCCCGGTCAACAAGCTCCTGATCCGCGGCGAGGTCTTTGGAAAGGATGAAGTAAAACAGTCCCTCCTCATCTCGACCACCGAGATCATCTCGCTCCCGAAGCGGTCGATCAAACACTACATGTCGTCACCCCTGATCACGCTGAAGAGCACCGATTCCTTAATGGATGTCCTCTCGCTCTTCAACCGCCACCGCATCCATGGTGCACCGGTTGTCGACAACGGGAAACTTGTTGGTATCATCACCATGAGCGACATTGCAAAAGCCGTTGAGAAGGAGCTCCCGCTCACAACAAAGGTCGCATCCTGCATGACCATGAACGTTATCGAGGCACCTTCTGACCTCAAGTTGTTCGAGGTCATCCGGCAGTTCAAGGAACGCGAGATCGGCCGGCTGATTGTCATGGATGAGGGAAAGCCTGTTGGCATCATCACGCAGTCGGACATCATCCGGGTCTTTCCGTCGCTTTAAATCACAATATCTTTACATATTCCCCGCAATTTTTTATGGGAGGATCAGTGTATCATGACAGAAATATCCCAAGCAGCAGTTGAACGGATCATCAAAAAAGCCGGCGCCGATCGGGTCAGCGCGGATGCCACCGAGACCCTTGCCGGCCTGATGGAGGAGTACGGGGCGCTTCTTGCAAAGGAAGCAAAGAAGATGGCGGACCATGCCGGCCGGAAGACCCTCCGGGGTACCGATGTCAGGATGGCCGCAGAAATGTTCAAATAACGTTTATTTCTGCTCTTTTAAAAAAAAACTCCTTTTTGCCGCCAATTCAGAACAATTTAAATATTTATACATCGTCAATTTTTTTATGACTCGTGTATTTGCCCGCACCCTCTCAAGAAAAAAAGTGATGAGCAATGACGGAAAGGTCATTGGCACTTTAAAGAACCTCCGGGTTGACTTCGACTCCGGCCAGGTTGTCGAGATGCTCGTCCACCCGGACGCCAGTTTCGATACCTCGAACTATGACATGGAAGACGACAAGATCTTAAAGGTCTCCTTTGAAGCTGTCAAGGATATCAAGGACTATATCGTCGTCGACCGCTACCTTGCCCGGAAATAAGAAGAATACTTTTTTAC
>NZ_PIZH01000287.1 GCF_002835825.1 Methanoregula sp.
CTGCAGGATCCCTCGAGTTCCGGACCTCACGCACGGCACATGCCAGCTGCATGCCATACGAATGGGTATCCCCCGAATACCCCTATGGCCTCTCCAAACCCGAACTTAAGCAGTGAACGTTTTCAACCATGGTGACATCACGGTGGGAGACTCTCTTAAGAAAGGGCGAGGAGATCTCCGCAGTCGTTTCAACGCTCTCTTTCGATGAGCAGAAACTCTTCAGCCTCCTTGGCGCAAAAGCCGGGGTCATCATCCCGATCTTTATCCACGACAACCTTTTCGGGTTTATCGGCTTCTTCGACCTGACGGAAAAGACCCATTCACCCGATGAGATCGAAGCGCTCCGCATCACGGCAAACCTTCTCGGGGCTGCTATCGGGTACCAGCAATCCGGGTAACAATCCTCTTCTTTTTCTTTGTCCGCGATCCAGGAACCGTCACAGGCGCCATTGTCGTGGCATCCGTGAACAATTCCCATAAAGACAGAAGGGTAGTGCCAGTCCGGAACGGTTTCCGTCCAGAAAGCATATAAAACAAAATGTAAAACATAATTTACATATACCCGTGCGAAAGCGCACCGGTATTGCAGTATCGCAAAACGAACACCAGGAAGACAAACAGCACAAACACCCAAGGATTGTCCCGATGGGACAGACACCACCTGTACCTTACCCCGCTTCATAACATGCGGGGGATTTCATCTCCTTTTTTTAAGCCAACTTCGCGGATACGCGACAGGCCCCCCTCCTGTACTCCCCTTCTTATGGGGATCGGCCCCGCCTGACTGTGTTCATGGTTACCAGGGATCTATAAGGGCATACAACGGGAACCATCCGTGAGCGACCGCTGACAACAAGCTTTGTATCATCTCCCGCCAGATAGAAGACTATCTCATGGTCCCTGTGGAAACCCCCCAGTTCGAACGGACACTTCTTGCCATTGCACTTGTCTTTATCATCATCATTGCCGTGAAGATGACCTCGTACATCATCTCGCTTATCCTGATGTCCCTGATCATCACGCTGCTTACCATACCTGCGCTCATCTGGCTGAGAAAAAAGGGAGTTTCAAGCACGCTTTCTGTTGCGGTCATCACCCTTGCGGCATGCCTGGTCATTGCAGCCATCGTATATCTCGCCGTCTTCTCCTTCCAGATACTGCTTCATGACATGCCGCAGTTCCAGCAGGAACTCACCCTGCGGCTGGATGAACTTAAGATGATCCTCTCAACGTTTGGCATCTCAATTGAGACCAACAGCTTCCGGTCCATCGATATCAGGGAGATCTTCTCGATGGGTGTTGCCGGGGTAACAACGATAACCGAGGGGCTCATGTTCCTCTTTTTTGTTGCGGTCACCTCGTTCTTCATGCTCCTTGAAGCCCCGCGGCTCACGGAGCGGTTCGAGTCACGGTATGGAAAAGATTCGCAGACCGTGAAACAGTTCGGGCGGATGTCCGGGTACATCATCGATTTTATCGTTGTCCGCACCGAGACAAACTTCATCCACGGGATCCTTTTTGGGGGATTTCTTACCATTATGGGAATCCATGGTGCGCTCCTTTGGGGACTTCTCACGTTCCTTCTCGGGTATATCCCCTACTTCGGCCTGGTGATAGCCGCGGTTCCGGCCATCTTCTTTGCGTGGCTCCAGTTCGGGATTCCCGGGGCAGTCGCGGTAGTCGTGGTCATCTGTATTCTCAACCTGATCGTGGAGAACCCGATCTTTTCCTACCTCACATCGAGGAAATACGAGATCCCGGCACTCATCGTGATCCTCTCGGTGATTTTCTGGGGCTGGCTGCTTGGGATTGTCGGGATGCTCTTTGCCATCCCGTGCACGCTCATCTGCCTGCTGGTGCTCCAGCTCTCTGACGACCTGCGCTGGATCAATGATTTTTTGGGCGTCGGGCACCTGTTTGAGGAGCACACGCAGAAAAAGGACGACTGAAGGGAGAACTCATCTCCCGGCTTATTTTTAACTGCCGGAAAAAACGTGATTACCATCAGCGGCCATTACGGACAATGACCGCCGTTTCACCCTCCCAATCGAGAGTGAGAGCCGCCGTTTCAGTAACAGCCTTCGTAAGCGGATCCCTCGCGGTCACGGTTATCAGTACGGGTTCCTTTATGATACCAGGATTATCGGAATACGTCCAGTACAGGGTCTCACCCTGGTTGATGACTACGGGGCCCCGGAGGTGCACGGTATAGTTTGGCGGATCCCATGACAGGAAGGTACCATAACTGGTATTCCATCCATATTCCGCTGTTGCTAACGACATGCGGGAACCGTTAAGCGACATGCGGATTCCCGGTGTCGAAGAAAGGATGGGAGAGTAGCGAAGGGGGGTGGCATCAATACGGAATAATCCGCTGTCCTGTGCGGGAGATTTTGGGGGAAATGCACTGCAGACGGTATCTCCGCAACCATCCCCTTGCACTACCAGCGGTGGGACAGCATCCGGTACGGGCATTGATGTACGGGCGGGCAGTCCTTCCGACGGTGTGGCTGGGGGCGTGACAGTACAGCCTGCCGTAATGGTGAGCAGGATGATCATTGCCGTCAGGAGTGAGCGGGATAACATCATACCATTCCTGTCGATGGTAGTGCTGATAAAACCGGTATATCGTCAGCAGTTCCATAAAAACCAACAGACCATATACCGGGAACAGAAAGCGGTGAATAAAGCTGTGCCTGAAAACAGGTTCCTGGGCATATTTCACCATGGTCCCTCAGGGGGTGAAATGCTGATCATGCTTCCAGGAACGGTTCCGAATGAAACGAAGGGATCTCTTTTCACTCAGGTCATGTGC
>NZ_PIZH01000288.1 GCF_002835825.1 Methanoregula sp.
ATTCAGGGCGTACACTTTAGCCCAGAGATAACTGTAATACCCTGCATCGTACCCGTCCATGACATGGTCGAACGATGCCGGCTGGTGCGTTCCTGCAGCCGGGGGTATGCCCCACACTTCCTTGTACGTCCGGTACCATATGTCGGTCACGTTGACGGCTCCTGTTGACGTGTGGAAGCGCATGTCCTCCAGAGATTTCTCCATCCGGCTGCTGTACGTACTTCCCATCGTGGCTTTATGTGCAGCAATGACCCGGTCGCGGAGGTCCGGGGGGATCTTTTGAGAGGAATTGGTATAATGGCCTGACAGGGATTCCAGCACCTGCGGGTCCCAGACCCACTCCTCAAGGGCCTGCGACGGGGTCTCGATGAAATCCCACTCAACGCTGGTCCCGGACATCGTACCATACGGCGCGGTCGTGAGAAGGCTGTGCATGGCATGCCCGCCTTCATGGAAGAGCGTCTCAAGATCGTACGGGGTCAGGAGCGAGGGCCGGTCCCCCGACGGGGCCTGGAAATTTGCAACGATGGCCACAACCGGGACCGTGTATGAACCATTGTTCTGTCTCCCTTTGATAACCTCTGACTCGGAGAACCACCCGTCCTTGCCTTCCCGGGGATACAGGTCGAGATACAGGTACCCGACCGTGGCATTGTTGGAGAGGTTCCTTACAGCGAACAGGCGCACCTCAGGCGACCAGACCGGAGCACCCTTCACCTCGTCGAACCGGACGCCAAAGAGGTTACCATAGATCGAGAACATTCCCGCAAGTGCGTTGTCCATCGGGAAGTATTGCCGTACCTCCTCATCGCTGTACATATACTGCCGTTTCTTCTGGATCTCCTGCAGGTATGCGATATCCCAGGGATCGAGCGCTGTTGCCCGGGGATCGATCTCGTTCTTGATCGCGAGGAGCTCCGAAAATTCCAAGGCGGTTTTCTCCCGCAGGGGTTTCTGTAGCGACGTGAGGAACGTCATGGCATTCGCGGTGCTTTTTGCCATCCGCCCGTCCAGCCGGAAGTCGGCCCAGGTGGCGTACCCGAGCTCCTGTGCAGCCTGTTGGCGGAGACCGATCGCCTGTTCAAGCAGGGGGATGTTCGCCTCTGCCTGCCGGTTATAGTAGGCAGCGTACATCTTCTTCCGGGTCTGGCCCGATTCAGCGCTCGCCATCACAACTATGTAATCCGGGTATTTCGTAGTGACGAGATACGTCCCCTGCGGCGTCTGTTTAAAGCCGGCAATCGATGCGGACGGGACGCCGCCCAGTTCCCCCGCCGTGAACTCGATCGTGGTGTTGTCGTTGTTCAGGTTGTACATGTACTGCGATTCAAGCGCACTCAGGTCTGCCCGCAGTGCCCTGACCTTTGCGAGCCGATCATCGGGAAGTGCAAGCCCGTTGTGCTCGAACTCCCGGAGGGTCTCATTGTAGAGCCGGGATTCATCGGGGGTCCGCGGCACCGGGCCCTTCAGCGCATCGTACAGGTCGCGCCGGGTCGTTACCCCGTTGAGGAAGATTTGGGAGGATGTTGCGACCTTGCTGCCTTCCTCGGCTATGGCAGGATCCGGGTACACATACCGCATGAGGATGAGGGGCCCGATGGCATCGTTGTAATCCGATATCACCCGGTCATACGCAAGGAGTGTGTTGTCGACCGTACGCTCTTGTGGGGGAAGTAGAGCGATCGCGTTGAGCGAGGCAGTGGCGGTTTTTTCCGCCTGGTCATTAAGCCGGGTAATTTCCCCGGCCGCATACCGGGCCGGGATCGGTGCTGCCGGTCCCGTGCCATTCTGTCCCGGAGTGCCTGCCGGCGTTCCGTTCGAAAGACACCCAGCGATGAGTGAGAGCGTGATAATGAGCGCAACCGCGCTTGCAGCAAGAGAATAATTCAGGATGTTCCGGAGGTCTGTCTGCATGGACGATCTGTACTACCTGCGCTATAACGAATGATAAAAGATCCGGGGGATGGGACCAGGGTATCCCTCGGGCGATCTTTTGTGGGGAGCCCCGGATCCGGTGATCCGGCCGCCGGAATACCCCCCTATAGCCTGATCGGCACCGACTTTCGCGATCTATTAGGGTTCTATTAGCGCAATTTAGGCCTACCGTCGTAAAACCCCCAAAATCGGAGGCGAAAATGGGCGTTTCCGGGAGTTTATGTCAGGTCATCCGGGTGAATAGGTCAGGTTCACGGTTTCTGAAAAAAACGCGATAATAGTAAAGAAGGATAAAATAGCCCCTGATCGGAAAAATACGCCCAATTTAAAAATCTGACTGGTCATCTGACCAGGAAGATGAGAAGCACTCGTCAGAGTTCTTAGAAAACAGGACTTTCAGGTTGAGGGAGTACTCCCCTGTGGATCTTTCTCCCCCGGAGACTGCACTTCCGACGGGGAGATGGCCTTCTCAGCCAAGTGCAGATTCCGGGTCTTCGCCTTCCCAGCCAGTTCCTTTCTCCGGCGCCGGAGGTATCGCACCGGCCCCGGCACCTGGTCGGGCCGCACTACGGCACCAGCCGGCAACGGTTCGCCATCGCTCCCGAGCTCGATGACCCCGTTGTCCATGACCCGGAAGAACCGGATGAAATAATCCTGCGACACCCCCCAGAGCTCGCGGGAGATCTGGGGGCAGGACGGGTACATCTTAAGGCCCGCGATCTCTGATGCCGCATCGCCGTTGAGCGATTCTTTCGTGCAGCCCATCTGCCGCAACCGCTGTATCCGGACTTCGGCAAGCATTCCCGGGCGAACGATCGCAAACGTTGCGATGCTGCCCGGCCCGCGTTCGTACATCCGGACGAGACCCCGCTTCACAGCA
>NZ_PIZH01000289.1 GCF_002835825.1 Methanoregula sp.
CGGTCTCGGTTCCGGGAACGCGCCGGCAGAGATCGCACCGGCGCTACTTTCCTCTCATAAAGAGTGTGCACTGGCCTGGTCGAGTTTCAGTCTTGTCAGCGCCTCATCTGCAACAAGGAGGATCATACAGTGCTCGCAACTGCGTGCCGGCGGGATGCCCGCTGATTGCGGTGAGCGGATCCTGGCAAGCGACCGTGCGGCAACCAGCCGCAGGTCGCTGTCCCACCCGGCCAGGAGTGGCTGGAGGAACCTGGCGGAGTGAGGATCCCCCAGAGCCCCGAGCATCTCGGCAGCTATAACCCGCACCCACTTGTCGTTGTCATCGAGCCCGCTGATCAGGTATTCAGCCAGCGGCTGCCGGAATTTGCGAACGGCCGTCAGCGATACCATCCGGGAATCCATCGTCCTTCCCGTAGTCTGTTCCCTGATTCCATCCATATTGTTACGCACCGACCCTGTCGGGGGTCAGTCATCCGTTCTCTGTGAAGGATTCTTCAATATTTGCCCGGCGTTTCCGCAAGACAGGTGTGCTGTGGCGGTCTGCCATGCACTCAAGAGCTGCACGAGAAAAAGAGATGCGTCGTATCTGATGAGAATGTGTCCAGGAAAAGAGAATGATATCCGCTTTTATCGGACGGCGTCCATTGTGCGCCAAATATTGAGAGGAGAGTATATCTACTACCGCATATGCACAATACAGATATATGGGAGTTCTGGATTCTGAAAAAGTTGACAGGATCAAGAGAATCCTCAAGTGGCACCCGCGGGGAATGACCATATCGGACCTTGCGTCCGACATGAAGATGAACCGCAACCTGGTTGCCAAGTATCTCGACATGCTCCTTGTTTCAGGACAGGTCGAGATGCAGGTTGTGGGTGCGGCAAAAGTCTACTTCGTCTCCCGGCGGGTGCCCATCTCTGCTCTCCTCGAATTTTCCAAGGACCCGGTCATCGTGACCGGCAGTGACCGGAAGATCCTCCAGGTCAACGAACCCGTAATAACCCTGACCGGCATGCCCCGTGACACGCTTCTCCACCACCTTCCTGAAGAGATAGACAATCCCTTTTTCCAGCTTATCTGTTCCAGCGGGGAGTCGCGCGATCCCCATGCAAAGGGGGAGCATGTCTGCGATCTCAGTTGCATAATCCATAGCGATGAATTCCATTTCCGGATCAAGCAGGTACCAACGGCGTTCGAGGACGGAAGCGACGGCTTCACGTTCATTGCCGAGGACGTAACCGGACGCAAAAAATACGAGGAGATGCTTCAGATTAGCGAGGCGCGGTACCGGGGAATCGTCCAGTCCATCGGCGAAGCCATCATCGGGAGTTCCCCGGAAGGATTGATCACCAGCTGGAATAAGGCAGCGGAGCGGCTGTACGGGTTTACGGATGGGGAAGTCCTCTCAAAACCCATCACGGATCTTCTGAGCGGGACGTCACGGGATAACCTGATTGCCATTCTCGGGCAGGTGGCACGCGGGGAGACAGTCCGCCGGCGGGAGATGCGGATGACCACGCGGGGAGGCCGGGTGCTCGATGTCCTGCTCTCGATATCTCCCGTAATCGGGGAGAACGGGGCGATCCTGGGAACATCCGCTATCGTGCAGGACATCACCGGCGAGAAGATGGAGCAATACCTGCGCCAGCACGAGGACCAGTACCGCACCCTGGTGGAAGACTTAAATGTCGGGATCTACCGGAGTACCGGGGACCCCCGCGGAAGGTTCGTCTGGGGAAACACGGCCCTCCTCAATATCCTTGGATACCAGTCCATCTCCGACCTTCGCGATATCCCGGTTGCCGAGATCTTCAACCAGCCGGACGGGCGGCGCGAGCTGCTCGATGACCTCAGGAAAAACCGGTTTGTGAAGAACCGGATGCTTGACCTGAAAAAACCCGACGGGACGCAGTTCTCCGTCAACGTCACGGCACTCGCGGAATTTGACGAAAACGGAAATGTCGTTTTCATCAACGGGATCGTCCAGGACATATCCCACATTATCCTGCAGAATTCCGGTCGCTGAAAGGAACCTGCTGTTCCTCCTGGCCGGGATAGTCCGGGTCTGACTGGAGGAAAATACCGTGCTTCAGTCGCACTCACCCAGGTTTACCGTCACATTCGCCGCAATCCGGGTATATCGCCGGGGATTCTCTTCAAACTGCTTCCTGCAGTAATTGCAGCAGAAGTAATACTTCTGGTCCCGGTATGATGCGGTGAAACGGGCGTTCTCTTCCTCAACGATTGCCAGACAGACGGGATCGGTTGCCATGGAGGATCACTCTTCTGTACCTGATCCGGGTTTGCTGCCAAATAATCCCTTGCACCCATCGTTTCCGGAACAGATGCCGGAATCATGCGCTGAGGCAGATTCCAACACCCGATTTACTATCCGCATCACATAGTGCCGTTACCACCACCTGGGACCGGATCCCCGTCGGCGGGCTCTCTCTTCTCCCGGCTCAGCCTGAACGTGCTGCGCTTCTATGAATTGTGCGGGTTGCTAATTGTGGCAGAAAAGATCCCGGTTCTGATCATATCGGTATCATATTGGGACCCGGATCGCGCGGGGAGTACCTGGTAAAACGCTTTTTGCCAGAGATTCCCGCCAAACGAGATCGGAAGGTTCCTTGAGGTAACAATTTGGCGGGACACTGCCATGAAGGCTGGAACCGGAGCCGGATTCTGTTCTTGAGGCAAATCTCCTCGCTGAACTCCAGATCCTCGTCGATATTGAAATCCACCGGCCTACGCTGTGACTGCCGGGGAGGCCTCCCGGCAAC
>NZ_PIZH01000290.1 GCF_002835825.1 Methanoregula sp.
TCCCGTGCCGCTCGAAATCATATTCCTCTACCGGTGCCTTGTCACTGCCCTTTTCAAGCGATAGTAGCCTGCGGATCGAGAGGCCGGACTTTTTCCCGGGTGATCCGGCTGCAGCAGCATCCCCGCCAGCTGCAGGGGGCTGCTGCCCGGTTCCACTCCCGGCCGCAGCACTCCCATCCGCCGTTGATCCGGGTTGTGTTCCGGTCTCGACCCGTTTGCGGGATTTGATAAGGTCTCCCAGTCCCATGGTCCGCGATCTCCCTCCTGAAGATACTGGTGTTCCGATGTATAGTTCGTGAGATCAAGTTATATAAGGGTGTGTCTGCAAGGGGATATCCGGGCGATTTATCCGGCCCGTTTCATCGTTCCTTTCTCCATTTTTCCCGGAACGGTCCCGCTCCCTCCTGCCGGCAGATATCTTTAAGTGCCAGTCCATGACACTTTCTCTTGCAAACTTCCGCTTGATCGTCATTGAGAGGCAAAAATGCAGGATTCTCATCGAAAGAAAATGCCTACTGGTATCGCTTCGCTCGATCCCGTACTTGAAGGTGGCGTCCCGCCGGGATCGGTCATCCTCCTTCTCGGGGACCTCGGTGCGGGGAGTTACGAGTTCACCTACAGCTCGGTTGTCAACAACCTCGGTCTCATGAAGGAGACCCTGCCGGAGAACCTGGTTGCCCCAAAGGAGATACGGTACATCACGTTCACGCGGATCAAAGACGATGTGCGCCAGGAGATCCTGAATTCGTTCCATGTCACGGGACTGGAGAACCTGGTTGATGCCATCCAGTTCAACGACCTCTCGGAGCTCTATTTCGACAACAGCGTTGTCCCGAATGAATGGTACAGCCAGAGCAGTGTCATAACACGGCTCCAGAAGCGGGCAGGGCAGGACACGCTCCTTGTCCAGCTGGCAAATGCTGTCAACAACGCCAGTCCCGGTGGCCTTATCATCCTTGATTCTATCACCGATATTGCGACCCAGTCCACGGTGCCGCATTGCTGGACCAGCCTTGCCGGTTTTCTCCGGGGCCTGCAGCGGGTTGCCAAGCAGCGGGGGATAACCGTGTACCTGCTGCTGAGCAGGGGTATCCTGGAGTCTGCGCAGGAGCGGGAGCTTGCCGACATAGCAGATGCCGTGCTCCTCTTCAAGTGGGAGGAATCGACCGGTGCCCGGCGGCAGCGGGTCATGTACTTCGAGAAGTTCCGCGGTGTCATGCCCCACCTGGAGGAGAAGGATTTGGTGAAGTTCGCGGTCAGGATATCGGAAGCCGGCGGGTTTGAGGTCAGCAACATCCGGGTGGTTATATGAATGGCGACAGGGTCAAGATCGGGATCCCGGGCCTGGACGATATGCTGGGCGGGGGGCTGATCCGGAACAGTATCTGTTCGATCATCGGCACCTATGGTACGGGAAAGACAACCTTCTCGCTTGAGTTTGTCTGGGAAGGGCTCAAGAAAAAAGAGAACATCATTTACATCAGCCTTGAGGAGCGGGAAGGGCGTATCCTCACCTACATGGAGCAGAAAGGATGGGATGTCAAGCCGTACCTGAACAAGTCGCTCTTTGTGATCAAGCTCGATCCCACGGACTTCAACCTTGCCAATAACCGGATCAAGAACGAGCTGCCCAAGCTCATCGAAGAGGTGAAGGCAACCCGGGTTGTCATCGACCCCATCTCCCTGTTCGAGGATCTCTTTACCACGGATTCCGAGCGAAGGCAGGAGATGTTCCGGTTCATCGAGGGGCTCCGCGACAAGAACTGCACCATTATGCTGACCTCGGAAACACATCGGGACAATGTCTTCTCCAGCCGCCATGGCCTCATCGAGTACCTCTCCGACACGGTCATCCTCCTCCGCTACGTGCGGCCATCCGATCTCTCCGCGGTCCACCTTGCCCTTGAGGTAGTGAAGATGCGGATGTCACAACACTCCCGCGAGATCAAGCCGTACGAGCTCCAGCAGGACCAGGTGCTGGTGTACTCGGAAGCAAATGTGTTCTGACCGAAAGATCATCAGACCTTAAAGTAGAGAAGAATACTATCAGGTTTCTTCAAATTCCGAAAGATCATCAGACCTTAAAGTAGAGAAGAATACTATCAGGTTTCTTCAAATTCCGAAAGATCATCAGACCTTAAAGTAGAGAAGAATACTATCAGGTTTCTTCAAATTCCGAAAGATCATCAGACCTTAAAGTAGAGAAGAATACTATCAGGTTTCTTCAAATTCCGAAAGATCATCAGACCTTAAAGTAGAGAAGAATACTATCAGGTTTCTTCGAATTCCGAAAGGTCATCAGACCTTGAGGAGGAGAAGAAATGCGAAGCATTTCTTCGAACCCGAAAGGTTCGAAAAGCCGACGGATCTTCTCATCCTCAATCTTCAAAGATCTTTTGGATGTTCTTCTCTTCCCCATAGTCCTGATAGCTGGTAACGGGCATCCCCAGCCGTAGATTCTACGACGTGAGAATCCCTGCTAACCCGGAAACCCTCATAATGCCCTCCGGACACGGGATTATTGCCGCTGCAAGCCAAAACCTGTGGCTCCCTCTTTTCGGCCCGTAGAATGTGGTAAAAATTTACCTCCCCCATCAGACGTGAAAATGGCGTTTTTCTCAAAATTATTTCCTCATTTTCCGGCTTTATTCCCTCCGAGCCCGGAACAGATGCCAAACGGAGCCCTTTACTGGCCGGGCTTGGTGTATCACGTGTGTGTCTCGTTACATGGACGCGGGGTTCCAATACAAGTCCCCTGGCAATTATTGGGTGGTCTTCCCTC
>NZ_PIZH01000291.1 GCF_002835825.1 Methanoregula sp.
GGGCACAACAGATGAGTCCGTAGAAAAACCAGCTATATCCGAATTTTCCGTCCTGGATCTTCATGCGACTTCCCTATTAACAGTTCATATTGCTCATGTGAATAGGCTATTGGAAAAAAGGGAATTTAACCTGAGAAATACTTGGATGCAGAGTGATCCGATCCCTCAGTACTCGGGGTTATGGTGTATCCCCAGGAATGGACATGGTAATAGCCGGTAGGTGGCCACGCCACATTGTTGGAACATGATACATACGACCCGGATGTTGATCCGGATGTAGAACCGACCGTGCTGTCGGCAGTGTTTTTCAGGAATGATTCTACGTAGATGTAAGATGCTGACTGGGAACAGGATGCATAACTGCCGAAGTTGATACGATTCGAATAGATAGTTAGATCCCCGTCAACGGTAAGGGTAGCAAGGATCGAATCGGGCTGCGCCTGTTCTGCGGGCATTTTGTTCTCATCAGGCCAGTGCATTTTCCGCTGGTGCATCTCTTTGATTACCTCATCAGAGACACCCACCAGCTGTTCGGGATGGACCCGCTCCATATAATCACCAATGGTAATATCGGAACCCCAGAGCTGGTTGATCTTTTCTACCTGCTCGGCGGTCGCCTGGACAACACGGATTTTGCTGTCGGCGGAATCTGCTGCACTGACAACAGGAATGCTTGCGATACAGATGAGGCTCAGACAAATGAGCATCATGAATAGTTTTGATAATTTCATTCTCTCACCTAAAATGTGTGAATTCGGACTTCTGTTCAAACGCACTTCGCGTTCTATCAAAAAAATTAAAATAAAATAATCTTAAATTCTATGTGACAAAATTTTATCGATCGACTTTAATATCATCATAATACAAACGATATCCTGATCATGCTTTGCAGACTGATCGGCACATTACGGACTGCCATAAAATACAGCATTCTGGCCCTTATTGTCGTTGTCTGTATCTATGCCACGCTCAATACCCTCTCACTCCTCATCTGGGGCGATCCCTCGGCCAGGGGCGTTCCCCGTACCTTCCACCCGCCGCAGATCCTGATTCTGCATTATGCACGGCTGATATCCCCGCTCCTTGGAAAGTGCGTCGAGCTGGCGATTTTTCTGGGAATCGGATTTCTCATGTACGTTGGATTCCGCCAGCTGACCGGAAAAAACCTGCTGGATAATCCAGTCCGGAGGGATATTGTCCAGTTCATCCGGATGCATCCGGGCCAGCATTTCCGCTCCCTCGTTCGCGATACCGGTATCAACCGGGGGACACTCTATTATCACCTGAGGCAGCTGAAGTCCCTGAGGGTTATCATCGAGCAGAAAGATGGTGGACTCTCCCGGTATTTTGTGCGGTTGAACGGCATATCTCCCCTTGAACAAAGGATCCTTACCCATACGGACAACCGTATCCGTGACCGGATCATTCAGGTACTAAACGGATGTCCTGCCATTGCACGGGAGGATCTCCGGAACGGTATTGGAATATCCGGGCCACTGCTGTGGTATCACATCCGCCTTCTTGTCGCTGACGGAATAGTCAGGCCTGAGCAGGATGGGAGGAGAACCCGGTATTCCCTCACCAGCGATGCAGCTGAGATCGTGCGTTGGGGGAAACCTGGATCGCTTGGCATCCAGCGGTCCCCGACTCCTGTTGTTTCCTGCCAGCTGACCGGACCTGCCCCGTCCGATGATTCGAAAGTCCAGGTGTGAAGGGGACAGCGATGTCATCGGATCCAAAGGGTTGACCCGCTGAAAAAGGATGACAGGAAATATGCCTGTCATGGAATGATCGTGAGCAGCATCAGCAGATGCTGCCCGGTGGCTGGATCCAGGTCTTCCGGTATTCAATCACTTTTCCCGACAGGGAGTCCACACCAATCGTGAACCCATCGCTGTCGCAACGGTCTCCCTTTTTCAACCGGTCGTAGACGAATACGTACACTCCGGCAACCCCGGAGTCCGGCATCCCGAGAAGATCATATCGTTCCTCGCTCAGGTTGAGCGAAAGGCTCCCTTCGCGGTTCCGGATCTCCTTTTCCGCTGCCGTTCGTGCCGTATCGATGGTGATCACCGGGTCCGCGGCTCTGCCGATACGTTTGATCGGGATTGCATACCAGACCAGCGCTCCGGTCTCCGGATCGAGGCCGCCTTGGACAAGTCGTTCGTTCTCTTTCAGGAGGTCGAATTCAAACGATGACTGGCGGGTCTTATCGCCTGGATAGTAGGTAATATTCACCCGGTCCGGGTCAAATCCCGGGAAGGCGTCGCGGGCGAGATAGCCGGCCTGTTCTGTGGTGACAGCGGGAATGCTCCGATTGACCGGAACTGCCGGTGACTGAAGGGCAGCACTCGTACCGGTTGCTGTCACGGTGGGTGCTCGGAGCGCGGCCGGAGTTGACGAGGTTAACTCTGATCGGGGCGGGCTGTCAAAAGACGGTTCGAGGCCGGCCATCAGCCAGCCGGCGGAAATTACCACAACAACCGCTACTGCAAAAATCACAACAAGGTTTTTTTTATCCATTGATCTGCCTCGGGAAATTTCATGGATGATTATACCCGACCGCAATTGTGTCAGCCGGGTTATTGACGCATTCCCTCCCCGGTTATAAACGATCTCTGTGACATTTTTTTGTGTATCCCGGCAGGAACGGCCGTTTCCTATGCACCAGCCGGCGAGCCACCGAATGGGCGAGCCGGGAAGAGGAACAAGTCATGCGATAAGGAGGGGTCCCTACCC
>NZ_PIZH01000005.1 GCF_002835825.1 Methanoregula sp.
GGGCCAGGCCTGTATCAATGGCCATTGTATGCAGGACTGCCCGGCCGGCAAAACCGCGTGTGTCGAAGGGTGCTTCAACCTTGAAACCGATCCCGACCATTGCGGCATCTGCACCAATAACTGCCCGGCCGGCCTTGTATGTTCGAAGGGTCAGTGTGCACCACCACCAACAACTATCAACAGGGCGATATAATCATCGTCTGTCTGTCGGGTGATCACCCCTATGAATATATGGCCGGCAGGCCAATCTATGAAGCAGTGACCACAGCAATACTTGGCGGGGGCCTGACCGGCCTGACTCTTGCCCGGCTCCTGCATGAGCGGGGAGAAGAGGTTATTGTCCTTGAAGCGGAACCGGCACCTGGCGGACTCTGTCGTTCCGTGAAAAAAGATGGATTCACCTTCGATATCGGAGGATCCCATATCATATTTTCCCGCGATACAGAAGTGCTCGCGTTCATGCGAAGAATGATTGAAGGGAACGAACAGCGGAACAACCGGAATACGAAAATCTTCTACAAGGGAACGTTCGTCAAGTACCCGTTCGAGAACGGGCTCTATGAACTTCCCATGGAAGACCGGTTCCTCTGCATTAACGGGTTTGTCCAGAACCTGATCGCTGTTGAAAGAGGAGAGGGAGAAAAACCCGGCAACTTCCGCGAATGGATATATCACACGTTCGGGCCCGGCATAGCAGAATGTTACATGGTGCCGTATAATGAGAAGATCTGGAAATATCCCACAGAGAAGATGTCTCTCCACTGGGTTGACGGACGCATCCCCCGACCCCCGGTTGAGGACATCATTAAATCGGCCATCGGGATCGAGACCGAAGGTTATACCCACCAGGCTGTCTTCTCCTACCCTCTTGACGGGGGAATCGAGGCACTCATACGATCGATTGCGCAACCCATTGAGAAGTGCATCCGCAACGGATTCTGCATCACATCTGTCAGGAAGTCAGATACTGCATGGCTGATCAGCAATGGCAGCGAAACCATCCATGCAGACAAGGTAATCTGTACAATCCCTCTCCAGCACCTGCTTCCCTGCCTCGACAATATCCCGGCAGATATCAGAGCTGCATGCAACGCCCTTGTGTACAATTCCATCGCATGCATCACCATTGGAATAAAAGGACCGCTCCCTCCAATCTCCTGGATGTACATTCCGGATAAGAAACTCGGGATGACCAATCGGCTCTCCTTCCCTTCAAACTTCAGCCGGCACGCAGCACCGGAAGGGTGCAGTTCTATCCTTGCCGAGATAACCTACCAGCCGGGTGACGAAGTTGCGATGCTACCCGATGCAGCGCTGATCGAAGAGGTGACACATATGCTGGAAGAGATGGGGATCTGCACACGTGACCGGGTTGTCTTCAGTGCCGTTGAACGCCAGCCTTTCGCGTATGTTGTCTACGATCTTGCGTACCAGAAAAATATCGCGATTGTCAAGGAATATTGCACAAACGCCGGGATCCCGCTCGTGGGGCGGTTTGCCCAGTTCGAATACCTGAACATGGACGGCGTTATCCGGTCTGTTTTCGATTTCCTTGGAAAAGAAAGGGCCGGCTGACCCGTTCCGGCATCACCCTTATTATCCGCTGTGCCAAAAACCTAGGCAGGAGTCCTGTATCCCGATGATCTCAGTTGTCATCCCGACATTCAATGAAGAAGAGAATATTGCCCAGTGCCTTGTCTCGCTTACGCACCAGTCAATCCCGAGAAACGAGTACGAAATCATCGTTGTTGACGGCGGTTCAAAAGACAACACCTGCGAGATTGCAAAGAAGTACGCAGACCAGGTCTTTACCCAGACCAGCCGTAAAGTCGGAGGCGCCCGGAACGATGGCGTCATGGCGGCCAAAGGGGACATCATTGCCACAACTGATGCCGACTGCATCCTCCCCCCGGCATGGATCAAGCGGATTGCCGATGACTTTGCGGCAGACCCCGGGCTTGTTCAACTCTATGGCCCGGTCTACCCGATTGAAGAGGGGCTCCGGAACAAGTTCTCCCTCTTCCTTGCCAACACCTTCTCGCGGATCGGCTATTACAGCCGGACGTTCTATTATACACTGGGGTGCAACACCGCATTCCGGAAAGACGCATTTGTCAGGGCAGGCGGGTACCGCTGCATTGACGCGGGCGACGATCTTGAGATCGCGATGCGGTTGAACGATCTCGGGAAGGTGAAATTTGATGGCCGGCTCAAGGTCGGGTTCTCGATGCGCCGTTACCAGCAGTTCGGGACCCTCCAGTCGCTGTACGAATGGGTCTACATCGTTGCAGATGGCGGGGAGACCGACAAGTACTCCTATACCCGGAAAGATTACAAGGGATAACAGCCGGGAAAATAATTTTGAAAATGATCTCCAATCCTGACACCATTCCGGAGAATGACACCATCCAAATCAGGATCCGGGAATTCAATGACAGCGAATTCGCCCGCCTCCTGGGGATAGTAATCGAGGAAGCACGGGACGGTTACGCGCGGGTTACCATGGACTGCACCGGAAAAGCAAACCCGTCCGGGGTAGTTCATGGCGGGGCGATTGCGTCCCTTGCCGACCAGGCATTCGGAATTGCCGAGAACTGTGCCGGAATCCACCGCGTTGCCGTCTCTATCCATATTCAGTACCTTGTTCCGGGAACCGGGCAGCTCGTTGCCATTGCAGAACGCGTCTCCGATAACGGCGCCTGCGACACCTGCCGGGTGCTCGTGTATGATGGTGACCGGATTATAGCCGAGTTCGCCGGGGTCGCTTTCCGGGTCAACTGACAATTGCATCAGTTTTTCACACACATCCTTTTTTCTTTCCGGCAGCTCATATCCCATTATGACCGCCGAACAGAATGCAATATTGGCCGTTGCCGACCTGATGGCCCTTGCTGCCCGCACAGCCCCGAAGGGCAAAGGCGAGGATACCCTGGAGATCCGCGTACTTGACAAGAAGGCAACAAAAAAACTTTCCACAAGGCTTGAAAAGATTGGCGAAGAGATGCACATTGGGTTCTTCATCCGCGATGCAAAGAACATTGCTGCATCCGATGCCTGTGTCGTGATTGCTTCACGCGGGGACACGATCGCCGGCATCAACTGCGGGGGATGCGGATATGCCACCTGTGCCGCCCTGGAGAAGGCAAGGAAAGCGAAGAAGAAGGATGGTCCATTCTTTGAAGGTCCTAATTGCGTCATCCGCATGGCGGACCTCGGGATTGCAGTCGGCTCTGCAGTGAAGACCGCCCAGATCCACAATGCCGATAACCGGATCATGTACTCCGGAGGGGTTGCGGCCCGTGATCTTGGGCTCGTGCCAGAAGACTGCACGGTTGCCTACGCGATCCCGCTTTCGGCAACCGGCAAAAACATCTTCTTTGACCGGCCCTCCTCACGCTGACCTGCGGGAAATACTCTGCCAGGGGATATGCCCCATTGCGTCGCGAGTGGTGCAATGAGGCTCATTTAACCCGGTATTTGGTACCCGTGCACCAATCCACACGCGAATACGAAACCTTATGCGCCGGATGTAACAAAGGGGATCTGATACCCATGGCGATTATGAAGATACGAGGGGGCGATCTCGACCTCGTTGAATACGAGTTCGCTACCTTCGCACCCGGCAAGAACCTCAAGACCCTCGGACTTGAGAAGAAAAAATTCTCCCTTCGGCCCATACGGGAGAAGGTACATGTCAGGGCGCCTGCCCGGATCCACCTTACCGTCCTTGACATGAACCGTTTTGCGCCAAACCACCCGGGAGGCGGGGGCATCGGTTTTGCAATCCAGTGTTACTGTACCGCGGAAGTCCGGTGCACGAAGAAGGCAATCACTATCGACTACAACCGGGCTCCCATCATCGAGAACTTCATCCAGGTCTTCCGGAAGGCAACCGGATACAAGGGAGGGTTCTCGGTAAAAGTCACTGACCACGAACACAAACATGTGGGTCTCGGCTCCACGAGCACCGTCATGATCGCGGTCGCCACCGCCCTCAATGAAGCCATTGGATCCCCGCTCACCGTAACCCAGCTCCGGCATCTCATCGGGCACAACTATGTTGAAGAGACCGCAGATGGGAATATCGCATTCGGGTTTGAGACCGGTGTCGGCCCTGCCGTAAGCGTACATGGAGGAATGGCACTGATGGGGGACGAGCTCTCCCTTGTGTACCACCACGCCTTTGCCGAAGGGAAGAACGTGTACATCATCATCCCGCCAACAGACATCTCCTCGGCCGGTACGCAGGAATTCGACCTCCTGATGAACAAGGCACGGACACTCGATTACCGGGACCGGGAACTCAAGGCATACTTCTTCTTAATGGACCTTGTCCCGGCACTTGAACGCGATGACTTAAAAAAGATCGGGGAAGTCATCTGGGAGATCGAATTCCGGGGATCAAAACGGGCTGAAGTCGAGCACCACAGCTACGGCATCTACCATTACATGAATCTTTTACGGGAGAAAAAACTCGAATTCGTTGGCATGAGTTCCGTCGGGCCGTCTATCGCTGTTGTCACCGGCCTTGACAAAATCGCGATGAAGAAACTCATTGACCCCCTCGGCCTGAAGATTGCCATTGCCACTAAGGCTGACAATACCGGGCTGATCATCACCCGGTCCCCATAATTTATCGAATCTTTTTATCAGGCTTTTATCGCACGAAGCGGATGTCCGGGTAATGTTTGCCCGGTTCTATGCCCTGCGTTATGTCTGTATCATTGCGATTGTCGCACTCGTTGCCGGCTCCATCCTTATGTTTTTGTCCGGTGCATTGCATACCTATGAAGCCTACCAGGTCTTCTTTTTCGGTCACAGTATCATAATTCTGCCGGGTCACATGAGCGAGAACGCAGCCGCATCCGTTGCCCTCATCCAGGCGGTCAATGCATTCCTCTTTGAGTTTGTCGTCCTCATCTTCTCGGATGGGGCCTATACCTAATTTATCAATCGTGAAGACGAGGCAGTGATGAAACTGTCAAGGCGGCTGCATACCGGGACAATCGGCCAGCTCAAGACCACGCTCGTGCAGGTCATCATGGTCATCCTCGCGGTAAACCTTCTCGAATACGCGGGTGTAGTCGGATCTGGATCGATCCGGTGGGAGACCCTTATCATCTCCGCCTCTATGCTCGGCCTTGCCCTTGCACTCAAACTGATGCACACCGGAAAGGAAGTCTGATCCAATCGCGTTTTTCACCTGCCAGGCGCCAGTAAAAATGCGTACGGATCCTTCACGGCCCTCCGTGAATAAATGACAATAGGAAAAACAGGGCAAGGAGAAGGGTGAGAGATCTGCACGTTGCGTTCACTGACGGGTATTGCCTGATTCCTTCTTCCGCTTCAGGTATGCTGCGACAAGATTACCGATAATAAAGATGATTGTTCCAAGGGAGAGCAGGATGACACCGATCATGAGAAGACTCATGTTCTCTTTCACAATGGAAAAGGTGCCAAGGTAATATCCTGCCAGTACAAGGCTGAAAGACCACGCGATTGCGCCAAGGACATTCCAGACGAGGAAACGGCGGTACTGCATTGTCCCTATGCCGGCGAGACAGGGGGCAAATGTCCTCACCATAGGTACGAACCGGGCTACGAAGATGGTTGCTCCCCCGTATTTCTCGAAAAATCCATTCGTCCGGTCAATATACTCTTTCCTGACAAGGTTCGGGTACCGCTCGCAGAAGAAACCGAGGCCGATGCGGTTGCCGATCCAGTAGTTGAAGGTATCACCAAGCACCGCACCGGCAATAATAATTCCAATAAGGGTCCAGAGATCCAATAAACCACTTGCGGCAGCCGCACCCCCGACAAAGAGCAGGCTGTCACCCGGTAAAAACGGCGTAACAATGAGGCCGGTTTCAAGGAAAATAATGACAAACAGGATAACATACGTCCAGATCCCGTATTCGCTGACAACAACAGGAAGCTGCTGATCAATGGTGAGGAGGATATGGAAGAGCGATTCAATCATATCTGTAATAGATATGCATCACGGTTCCACTTAAGGTCGGTGGTTGTTACAGGGTAGCGATGGGGAAACTACTTAACGGGTACCCAATAAAATCTCATTAACGGATTTCCCGTACTGTTCTCGTTCATCGCAGAACACGCCCGGCTCACTACTGAAAAGGAATACACCCATGACACAATATTGCAATTCCCCCGGCAGAATGGCAATTATCCTCCTCTGCATGACATTTGTTCTTATCATGCCAGTCCAGGCATTTACCGCTGATTCCCTGGATATCACAATTGCAAAAAATGGAGACGCTACCGCGGTCTTTCGGTTCACTCTTGAAGGGCTGATCGAGAATGCCATCCCCCAGTCCATGCTTGAGGAGCAGCTCATAAAGGGGCTTTCCTCCGGTTCCGAGCCGCCCACGCTCGTCTCAATGGACCGGTCCCGTGCCACCATTGTGTTAAAGAAGTTCGCAAATACCTATGACAACCCACAGGGAACCGACTACCAGACCAGTTCCATGGATTTCCGAAAGGCTGAAATCGCCCTCAAGGATTCTGCTGTGAGCAGTATTATTACAGCGGACTTCTCTCCGGAGACTGCAACCCTGATCTTCCCCGATGGATATGTCCGGACATTCACAAACATTGAATCGCTTCCCTCTATAACCCACACGGTTATCGACCCGGTGAAAGCAGCATCTGCGAAAGCCGCTCAAACAACAACCGGAATCCTGCCTGTAATCCCGGCCGTTGCCGCGCAAACCGGAACCCTCAACGTAACATCTCAGCCTGAAGGAGTCACAGTCTGGATCGATGGGACAAACTATGGTAATACACCCGCAGTTTTCCCCGGCATTCCGGCAGGAGAACACACGCTCACCTTTAAAAAAGAGGGGTATACCCCGGTAACAAAAGAAGTTAATCTCAATGACGGGATGACAATCCGGCTCTCAGTATACCTTGCGCCTGCAGAGCCCACGCCCACACAATCTCCTGTCGGTGCACTTGCTGCAGGGGTTGCCATTGCCCTTTGTCTTGCCCTCTGGGCAGCAAGGAAACGGTAATCCTCCCACTTCTTTCTTCCATCCATGGGCAGGCCTGCCAAAGGATCCGGTGCTTTCAACCCATGAAAGAATGCTCTGCTGATTTCGCTGACAATGCAATAATCTTTGTAATCTGAAGCAGAATCCGCCAAAGCAGAATCCGAAGTCCTGTTCCCCATACCAGACATCTCGGATTTCCATGGAGAAAATAACGAAAAACTAAAAAAAAGAGCGCGGTTCAGTCCTTCCTGCAGAGGAGGAGCAGGACTGCGCCAATTATCGCTATCCCGGCAACGACAGGGGTCATTGATGACTTTGGTGTTGGTGTCACATGGGTCAGGGCCGCCGAAACCGTGCTGACTGCCCCACTGTTCACCTGGGTCGAGACCGAATATTCCTGGTACCCGTCCAGTTTCATAGATACCGTGTGGGTCCCGGCTGTGACATCCGGCAGGGTGAGCGGTGAAATCCCGACAAAAGCATTGTCAAGGAAAACATTCGCACCAGCCGGGGTTGAGGTAACGGTGAGGCCACCGGTACCAGTGGGGGTTGTGGTTGGCTGGAGGAGCGCACTCACTTCAGTCACAGTATTTGATGACACCGAGACCGTTGCAGAGTACTGATGGTAGCCGGGGCGGTTTAGGACCACGGCATGTGTTCCGGTAGCGATATTGTTCAGGTGCAGGGAGCCTGATGCCGGGGTCTCGCCCATGATGGTCCCGTCAAGGGTTACCGATGCCCCACCGGGACTCGAAGAAACATAGATCCAGCCGGTTGTGGAGGATGGCATCGGGTTCAGTGTGGCATCGATGGTCCGGGTGCCACCCGCAGGCACATCAACCGTCGATTTCCAGTCATAATACCCGGCATGATCGACTTCCAGGATATGGGTACCGGCAGCGATGTTGCTGATCGTGAGAGGTGTGGTTCCCTTATATACGGCATCAAGGAAAATGCTGGAGCCGGTGGGCGCGGATATCACGTACAGCGAACCGGTTGTTACGTGAGGTGTCAGCGGGCAGTGGACGGTTGTCTGTATCCCGGATGAGACATAGGCCGTGGTCGAATAATCCTGGTAGCCGGATTTCTCTGCCCGTATTGTATAACTCCCGGGCCAGACATCGGCAATTGTCAGGGGTGAGAGGCCGCGATAGTCACCATTGAAATAGATCTCCGCACCGGATGGCTGGGAACTCACAAAGATGGAGCCGTACCGTACCGGGGTCGGGGTCACTACCGGGTTTAAGGTTGTGTAAACTGTCGTTGTCTGGCCTTTTCCGGGCATGGTGAGGGCGGCTGTGTCAGTCGTATACCCGCTCTTCTCTACTTTTGCCGTGGAATAGGGAGCCCCGGTCGTGTACACAACGGCAGTGTACGACCCGCCGCTGATCTCTCCCATATACTTACCGTCAAAGTAAACGGAAGCACCATCCACATTACAATAAACCGTTATCCATCCTTCATCGCCGCCAAGACCGGTTGCACCGGGAATGCAGCTTAACAGGATCAGAGAAATAATGCACAGAATCAGGGATGTCTTCTTCATAGGAATTCTCCTGTGAGGGAAGATGGGTGCGGATACCATAAAAATGATCTACGCAAGGAAGATATCATGCTGGCTTTGAAAACAGGCAGGCAATCTCGGAACGGGGATACTCTCTCCCCCGGACGCGGAGCGCCCATTCAATATGCTCAACAGATTGGAGAGTATATTCCGTAAAGATCCTGGTCACTTCCGGTTCCGTGAAATACCGGGTCATGATACCGTTTCCCCGGAAATAGGTTGCCCGTCCGGTTTCCTTACCGTTACCACAGCGGAAATCCTGCTGAGAAAAGACCACCACGTATATGCTTCCACCCGGTCGGAGCACCCGATCTATCTCCCAGGAGATATGCTGCAGACCATCAAGAGGAGAATGACCCAGCAGGTGGATGGCTGTCACCGCATCAAACGAACTGTTCCGGAAGGGGAGCCGGATGGCGTCTGCGACAACCAGATCCGCTGGTGCCCTATTTCCTGCTGCATTTCGGGCAAGAGAGAGCGCAGCAGGAGAGAAATCGGCAGCAGTCACACGCCAGCCCGAATTCAGCATTGCGACAAGGGATTTGCCATCCCCGCAACCAAGATCAAGGACACGCGTCCCGGAAGAGAAGGCTGGCAGCTTCCTCGGCGAACCACCGTACAGTCGTCCCTTCTTCCGGTAGTCTGCTTCCCAGGATGCCTGCTGCGATTCTCTGTTCACCGGCATTGTTGTGTCCTCTTCATTGTCAGGGTAATGACCGCTTCCTGCGGGCTGCCAGCCATGACGGGACGTTCCTTGCTGTCAGTGCCGGGGAAAATACTCAGGTTTGCCCGGGATATAGACAGCGGCCGCATATTCCTCGATGAAATCGGCATCCACCAGCAGGTCGATATAGACCATCCTCCGGGCAATGTCCGCTGCCTTATCTCTCACGTTTCGCGAGAGGAGCGCTGCACATGCACCCGAAAGGGAGCCGTTCCCGATCCCTTTGATAGTGGCCTGAACAAAGTCAGGAATTATCCCGAACTCCACAATCTTCTTTGTGTCCGCATATGCCCCGAATGCACCGGCAAGGAAGACGTGGCGGATATCGGCAATGCCGACACGGTACTTGTTCATCAGCACTCCTATTGCCCCGCATGCGGCAGCTTTGGAGTCGATGAGGTAGGCCATGTCGTTTTTCGTAATCAGGATATCCTGCCCGGTCGCGGTCTTCTCGCCAGCAACCAGGACATACTCCGGACCATCAGGCCCATCCCGCACACCGGGTTTTCCGGAAACGATCCTACCGGTGAAGTCAAGGATTCCCGCTGCTACCAGGGCCGCAGCCGCATCGATGATCCCGGACCCGCAGATCCCCCGGGGCTTTACGCCACCGATTGTCGTGTATGCAACAATACCTGAAGCAGGGTCAATGATCACATGGTCAATTGCCCCGCTCATGGCCCGCATGCCGGATGAGATACCGGCTCCTTCGAACGCCGGCCCGGAAGCGCACGAGACCGAAGCCATCCAGTCCGCGTTGCCCAGGATCACTTCGCCATTTGTCCCGAGATCGATTACCATCGAGAGTTCGCCGGAACGATTCATGCCGGACGTTATAACATCTCCCACGGCATCGCCCCCGACAAAACGGCTCACATCGGGAAGGCAGAAAACGCGTGCAGCGGGATTGATCGCGATGCCCAGCGCCCCGGCCATCACAATGCGGGGCTCACGCGGGATCTCGACAGTTACGAGTTCAAGCGGGGATGGATCACGCCCGTGAAGGAGCCAGGCCATGACAGTGTTGCCGGCAATACAGGCATCACAGATATCTTCGGCATCGATGGTGGACGTTTTCGTGAGCTGCCGGATAACTGCGTTGATACTGTCAATTGCAGCCGACTGTAGCTTTTTTAGCCCGGCTTCCTTTTTTGCCAGGGCAATGCGGGTGAGAAGCTCTTCCCCATGGGTGATCTGCTGGTTGAGGACAGATGACTCGGCACAGACCCGGCCGGTGTTCAGGTCAACGAGAACGCCGACAACTGTCGTTGTACCGAGATCGATCGCAAGCCCGTAATTCCGGGCAGTTGTATCTCCATTCTCGATACGAATCACTTCCGGGAACCTGTCAGAGCGCGTGACGGTAATGGTACAGGCTTCGTGGGAAGTGGTAATCCGCTGCAGCTGGTCCCGGGTCATGTGGGGCCGGGGGCCCCGGTAACCTTCGAGCTGGATCGAACGGTGAGCAAGGTTATGGCTGTCCGTATGCGTGATGGCGATCCGGTGTTTTGTCACCGCCGGGTCAATCTTGCTGACAGATTCATGATGATTCTGTAGGATCTTCGGGGAATCTGTCCGGCTCTCTATAGGGATGATGAACTCGCAGTCTCCAAGAACATGGGTCTGGCAGGCCCGGCAGTAGTTCTTCTGGACTTCCTGCTCTGTGAGCCCGCGAAGTGCTGCCGGGGCATGTGCATCGCAGTCCCCCCGCACATGGATGACTTTGCACTTGTTGCACTCACCTTTTCCCCCGCAGATACTCTCAACTAGAATGCCCGCAGACCGGATAGCAGAAAGGACGGTGGTGCCCGGTACTACCGTTGCGGTTTTTCCCATGGGGAAAAAAACGACCTGGCAGGAACCCGTCATATCAGACACCGCTGGCGGGTGACAACGGGTTGCCCCACAGGTAATGGATCACGGTAACGAGCATAGGTTTTTTTATGGCCGGGATCATGTCGATCAACGTTCCACGGGCCAGCGATCGCGGAGGAACTGCGAGATCCCCGACGAGTCCTTGGGTCCGACCAGGATCTTCCAGCCCGTTGCTTCCTCGGTCTCCCCGCTCAGACGTGCAGCGAGTCCCGGGATGATCAGGGTGGTATGGCTCACAAACCCTGCAACATTGTTTTCCTTGAGTGCCTGAGCAATTCCCTCGGCAGTGAAATTCCGGCCGGCAACGGCGCTCTCGACACTGAGACCTCCCGTGTCTGCGACGATGAGATAGCAGTCAAGGTTCGCCGATTTGATGTCGGACTCGACCGTGAAATAGGTCAGGGCATAGTTGGTGGTGATGAGCACCGGTGATGTGGCATCAGGCCGGCCGAACGTCCGGACACCGGATTCGACAGATACCGGTTTCCGGGGATCGGTATAGAGGTTGAACCGCCAGATGAGCTGTGGAAGGAGCACCCAGCCGTCAAGGCTGTGCATGATGAGAAGGTCGGAATAACGCGAGATGAGCATGGAAGCCGTGATCGCCTCCCGCCACTTGAGGACATCCTCGGAGAGCTCGCTGCCGGCCCAGACCGTGAGCGGGACACCGAGGAGCGGGAAGCCGAAGAGATCGTCAAACTGCTTTGTAGCAGCGGTACGGATGGCCGTGAAATTGGCAATGGTATCGCCCAGACCATCGTCAGGGAAGGTACCAGGATCGAGGACAAGGTCGCGAATACCGCAGGCAAGCAGGGTTGCGACAAGGGACCGGAGCAGTGCAAGGTCATTCGGGGCAAAGACCGCAAGCGGGGCATTGTGGGCAAGGGCAAGATCCGCCATCTCCTTCCAGTTCCTTTCCGTAGCTGCATAGATGAGAGGGCGGCGGCCTTTTACAGCCTCAAGACCGGCAGACATGACCCGTGCGTCCAGTGCACAGAGGATGAGCGGGAACCGGCTGGCCGATGAAACGGTCTTCACGGTACTCCGGAACGTTTCCGGGTCGTTTGAGACCGAGCGGACGGCAATGGCATTGAGCGTCAGCTTCCGGCCAATGTAATTGTACGAAAAGTCCCCGATTCTGCGGACACGCTCAATGAGTTCCTCTTCCGGCATCAGGTCATTCACATCAATGGCTATCGGCGTCGCGTTATGGTACGTGAAGTCATGGCGCTGCAGCACGTATTTTCCCCCGACATCCATGGCATAATCACCGGTGCCGATGGTAACCGTCCGGACAGGGGGAGCAAGAAGGAGTTCGAGTTTCTCCCGTTGCCCCGAGTATTCCTCCGTATGGACCGGGGGACAGTCAGCAAGGAGGAGTTCTCCGTTGACAAGCCGCGTGGCATAAGCCATGCAGTTTGCCTCGCCGCATTCCGCACAGTTGGTCCGGGGGAGCAGCTTGTACACATCTATCGGGCTGATCTCGCGGATGCTCTTTTTCTTCTTAGGTGGTGCTGCGGTCATAGGCGCACCCCCACCCAGTCGGCAATCTGCCCGGGATGGGCTGTCCCGACAGCCGGAAGTCGCGGGACTATCTCCCGCAGGGTCAGGACTGCTGCGGGGTGCATCATCAGGAAAAGGTCCACGCCGGCAAGAAGCAGCGTGAGCGCATTGACGGTCTCCCAGACCGGCCCGCGGAGCTGGCGGGAACCATATTCCGGTGCCATCTTCATCCATGCTTCGCGGGCAGCCCAGGCATTGGTAGCGGCGGAGATGGTCGGGTGGGCAAGTTCAGTGTCCCCCATGAGTGCAGCATATCTCGCCCGTTCATGAATGGTGAAGGAGTACTCGAGGCCATAACCGAGAGCAACCGTAGTCAGGTCCATGACAATCTGCTCAGCGGGAATGTACTCGTACAGGCGGCGGTTGAGCTCCTTTGCATTGTTCAGGTCAAGGCCGGTGAACGCCAGAAGGGCATGCCCGTGGTCGCGTGCTGCGGTGGCAACCCGTTCAAGGGTCCCGGCTTCGGCCATGTCAAGTGTCACCGAGTTGATGAGCAGCCGTTCGCCTTCCGCCATCTCGGCAACAGCGGAGAAGACTTCGGCATCTTTTTTCGGATCGCCGCACCCGCCGATGATGAGCGGGACATCGACTGCCTGGAGCACATCTTCGACCGTTTTCACTGCTACCGAGGCCGGTGAATCGCGAAAGAGCGGATCGGTGCTGGTCAGGTGGACCGTCACCACATCAGCGCCAAACTTCTTCACGTTCATCTTCGCCCATTCGGCAGGGTCTTCGATGACATCAGTCACATTTTCCCGGAGTACTCTTGGAAGAGTTACCGGCATATCAAAGACATCGAGCGAGATGACCGGAGAATGGACCGGGGGCCGGGCCGGGTCCGAGTAGGCCGGGGCTGTTGCACCGCCAATGGTAATGGACCGGCAGCGGCTTCCTCCTTCGGATTTTGTTGCACCCAGGCGCACTTCGCGAATCCGGCCGGGGAAATCGGAACTTGTCCTTGCATAGGACTCGCGTATCAGGTCCGTGAGTTTTACGACGGGTTGAACAGGTGCAGGAGGTACTGTGGGGGCAGCTGGTGCAGGCGTGCTTCCGGACAGGGGGATGAAGAGATCGAGATCGCCGATCTCCATCGAAAAATGCTCTAGCTCAACCTGGCTGACACCCTTTAAGAGTTCGCGAAGCTGCGGGGCAAGGGCGAAGAGCTGCGCTGCATCGATCGGGGGAGTGCTGTTCTCACTGTTTCTGCGTGCCATGGCGCTCACCTCCCGGGCGAATCGGCTGGATAATCACTTTTTCGGCCGTGATTCTCGCGTTCTTGAGGATGATCCGGAACCCTCCGGCGTTGAGCGGGATGTCGCGTCCCGAAAGAATACTGACTTCCTGCCGACCAGGCGTCATGCCACTTTCATCAGCGGGAGTCTCCTCTTCCCACCGCTTCGTTACCGGGTGATTATGGGACTGAAGGAACGACCGCAGTTCCTCAAGTGTCTTTGCATCCTGTTCGGTGGCAATCGCCCCGTACACGGACTCCGGGATGAACGATTTTAAGCGTTCCTTTGTCTCCTGCGGCATCCAGACCACGCGATCATACCCGCCATCCGCGGCCATGAACTTTTGTGAGCGCATGTACTCAAGGGATATGCCGTGGAAACCATCGACCTGCCGTCCCCCGGCAGTTGAATCTGCCATGGTGGAGAAAGGAAGACCGTTCACGGTCACGTCCCGGAATCCGCGGAGGACAATGCCAAAGCCGTCAACTTCCGGGATATAGAATGCGATGCCCTCAAAACACCCGCAGGACGTGTGGGGGTAACCGAATGCAGAGTAGAGGTAGACCCTGCTCACCTCGCCCATGGAGCGCTGCTTTGCACTCTCGTTCACGCCATAATATTCTCCCTTCTCCACATCGATACACGAGCCTTTTTCAATCGCATAGATCGGCCCCTTAGGATCGACCCCGGCTGCGGCGCGCCCGTCGAACCAGCTGATGGCCCCGCAGTTGGCATAGCGCTGGGGGGTGATGACACAGACATGCGTAGGAGCAAACGACTGGCAGAGTGCGCAGCCATAAAAGACATCGACATCGTCATCGGAAAGTCCCCGGGCGCGGGCATCGCGGGCCTCATAGGTCTTCATGGCCTCTTCATAGTGGGGTTTGATGAGGGCAGGGTCCGTGATGAACGTGATCTGGATCTTCTCGATGAGGGGCAGTTCCTTCCGATAGAGATCGACCATCACCTCGCCGATAAAGCGGAGGGAGGTTAGACCTTTCTTAAAGGCTTTCTTCGAGAGCCGTATCCAGATGTCGTACCGCTGGTTGAGGTGCATGAAGCCCTCGATATAGTTACAGTATTCATGGATCCGGCGTTCGACAACCCCTTCAAGGTCAGGCTCAAGCCGGGCACCGGCGATCTCCACGATAATGCCCAGCGGGTAATGCTTCCCCTCGGCCATGTCCGCGATGTCCGGGCCGTTGATGAGGATCTTCCCGTCTTCGACATCGCCAGCCGGGCGGACACGGACAATCTCAAACTTCTCCGGCTCCTGCGGGCCGCCCAGTTCCACCTGCATGTCGTTCTTCCGGACACGCTCCCCTTCATGAACAAGACCCACTTCCACCGGGATATTCTCAAACATGGTATGCTCCGCGCCCTAGTCCCCGAGATTCTCGACAATACCCTTCAGGTTCGCTGCCCAGTCTTTTATAGTACTATTCGGGAACGACCAGCTTGCGTTGGGCTGGTACACGCAGTCGAAGGTCATGGTCTTGACGTTCGGCGCAAAATGCTTGAGCCCGGAGAGAATTGTCCATTCCATGGAGTACGGGAGGCCGACAAAGATGGCAAGATCGTACGGCTCTTTCCCGTCAAGGCCTTTCCATTCCGGGTCGGTAAGCCGGCTGCTGATCTCAACCGCGGACATGATTGCTGCTGGTTCGAACTCGCGGGAAAGGAACTCGCGGTTGGTGCTTGCCGACACAACGACCGGGATACCTGCCTTCCGTGCAAGGGCAATCAGGCATTCTATCATCGGTTTCCCGTCAACCTCATATTCGACGATGCCATGACCCACGATCATGATCGGGCGTTTTGCGCGGCTGATCAGGGCATCGGCAATATCCGGCTTGAGGATGAGCGAGGCTTTTTTGGGGCCTGCGATCTCAGCTGTCTGCCAGGCATCCGTCATTGGCATGGTCAGGTCACCTTCCGTGAATGCACCATGCGGGAGAGGAGCGTGGGATCCGGGATTGCCGACTCTTTCCAGTCATGCTCAGCGAGGTGGGCATCCACCTCGTCCTTCATGGTCAGGGGAATGTCGGCGGGCGTCCGGACAAGGCGGTATACATCCGCGGGAATACCGCCAACGTGACGCTTGTGGAGATCGATATAATTGGCCAGCTTGTTTGCCCGCCCCTTGCTCGTGTCGTTCGGGCGCATGGTGAGCTTTGCGATCATAATCATTGCCTCCTCCTTGGTCTCGGCTGCAATGAAGAGGTGCTCGGGAACGGGGCCACCGTACACGCTCTCACCGGTCCGGGCATCATGCACCATCCAGTTGCTGTCGCGGTCAGCCCGGCCAAGCAGCATACGCCGGTATTTTGTCCCGTGCGGGCCGACAATGACCGGGATACCCAGCCGCCAGAAACCCGCGGCAATCGATGCGGCCTTCTGGGACATAGCACCCCATGCAACGCCAACAGCACCGACCCGGTTGTACACATAATCGGCAATCTCCTCGTAATTTCCCCGCAGGGGGCGTTTGGCAAAGATACTGGCAATCTTGATCGCCGCACCGGCTATATGGGCGTTAGAGACACAGGAACCCACATTGACGACCCCCCCGGCCTCGAACGCGCCGGAGAACTGCTCGTACACGGTCTTTCCCTCATCGTTGCGGTACATACCGGCCGACATTGCAGCGCACCCGGATGTGCAGACAATATAGCGCCGTTTCGCAAACTCTGCAACCATCTCGGCCACCTCCCGCGAGCCTTTCGGGAAATTGGCACAGCCGACAAAGGCAACGACACCGGGGATCTCGCCGAGAACGATAGGCCCGCCTACCTTCCGGATCTCGATATCCTGGATAGCCCCGCGCCCGGTCCTTAGACAGTAGGTCTCATCACGGGTCTGCTTTTCCGCTGCGGCAACAATGAGCGTATGGACAGGGAGTTTCTGCTTACAAGCAGACTCGCACCGGCCGCAGCCAAGGCAGTCGTCATAGAGCTCGTCCAGGCCGGAAAAATTTCCCGATGCAGCCAGTTTGACAGCCTGTGCCACCGGCAGGTCATTGGGGCAGGCGCGCCGGCACTGCATGCAGAGGGTGCATTTCTTTGCCATCTCGGCTATCTGGTGTTTTGTTGGGATGCTCCCGTGCTTCTTTCTCTTTGGGTGGACCAGCATGGCAACGCGGGATGCGACCTCCCCGACCTTCTCCGGATCAAGGATAAGTGCCCCGGTAATGTCCCCGCGGATAAAGGCAGCAACGATCGCTTCTGCCGATTCGTTCGTCATGTCTGGCAGGCCAAGGCAGTTCTTCTCGCTCGTAGCGATGAGCGGGGTGTGGATCTTCTCAGCTTCTGTCAGTGTATCAGTCCGGATGCACTGCTCGTCGAC